>JBBROR010000004.1:0-33829 GCA_038229175.1 Acetobacterales bacterium
CGCAACTTTGTCATGTTTTTCTCCATGCCCACACTGCCGATAGCAGGCGGGGAAGGTTGCGCCAATGCGGGGTTGTCGTCATTAAGGCGCGTCGGGCCCGCCACCTTGGCCGACACTCGGAGCGTTCGCGTTCGCATGATGTATTTCAGCCGTCTCAAGACCGCCCTGGTGTTCGGAGCCTGCCTGCTTGGCGTGCTGCTGTGCATTCCCAACCTGATGCCGGCGCCGGTGGGGTGGCTGCCGTGGCGCAGCATTCATCTGGGGCTGGACCTGCGCGGCGGCAGCTATCTGCTGTTGGAAGTGGATATGGCCACGGTGCTGCGGGAACGGCTGGCCTCCTTGGCGGATGCGGCGCGCGAGCCGTTGCGGCCAACGCCGCTGGTACGCCCGATTACCACGCAGCCGCAGCAGAACCGGCTGTTGGTGGAAGTGCGCGATCCCGCGCAGCGCGATGCTGCGATGGCGGCGTTGAAGCCGTTGTCGTCGGCGACCGCCAGCAACCGGCCGGATCTGGAATTCACCACCGAGGGTGACCGGGGGATTTTGATCACGCTGTCGCCGGAGGCTTTGAAGGAGCGCGCGAAATCGGCGGTGGAGCAGTCCATCGAGATTGTGCGGCGCCGCATCGACGAGACCGGCGTGGTCGATCCGTTGATCTCACGCCAGGGGGAAAGCCGGATTATCGTGCAGCTGCCGGGGGTGGAGGATCCGAACCGGATCAAGCAGTTGCTGGGCAAGACGGCGCGCATGACATTCCGGCTGACGGACGAGAACGCCAACACGACGGCTACGGTTGCGCCGCCGGGGGTGGAGTTTTTGCCGATGGAGAATTCGCCCAAGGAGAAGGTAGCGGTGCGGCGCCGGGTTGAGGTGGATGGCGCGAACCTGACCGATGCGCGCGCCGGGCAGAACAACCAGACCGGCGAATGGGTGGTGAATTTTACGTTCGACAGCATCGGGACGCGGCGGTTTGCCGATATTTCCTCCAAGAACGTGGGGCATCCGTTTGCCATCGTGCTGGATGACAAGGTGATCTCGGCGCCGGTGATCCGCGAGGCCATCACCGGCGGGCGTGGCCAGATTTCGGGGCGGTTCGACGTCCGCTCGGCCACCGAGCTTGCGGTTCTGTTGCGCGCGGGTGCACTGCCGGCGCCGCTGACGGTGGTGGAGGAGCGCAGCGTGGGGCCGGAACTAGGGGCGGACAGCATACGGGCCGGCGGCATCTCGCTGCTGGCGGGGCTGTTGCTTGTGATGGCCTATATGGCGGTGTTCTACGGGTTGTTCGGCTGGTTCGCGAATATCGCGTTGATCGCCAACCTGGTGCTGATGCTGGCCATTCTGTCGTTGTTCGAGGCGACGCTGACATTGCCAGGTATGGCTGGCATTTTGCTTACTTTGGGCATGGCGGTGGATGCGAACATCCTGATCAACGAGCGTATCCGCGAGGAATCGTTGAATGGGCGGACGTCCATCAATGCGATGGAGGTTGGGTTCAAGCGGGCCTTCAACACCATCGTGGACAGCAACATGACGGCGTTTCTGGCGCATGTGATGCTGTTCTTTTTCGGTGCGGGGCCGGTGCGTGGCTTTGCCGTGACCATTACCGTGGGAATCGTGACCAGCATGTTCACCGCGACGATGGTGGCGCGTCTTTTCATGGTTCGGTGGTACGGTCGCCATCGCAACGCACCGCTGCCGGTTTGAGGCTCAGCCCATGTTCATGAAACCGATGTTTCGCCTTGTCCGTGACGGGACCAATTTTCACTTCATGCGCGGCCGTTTTGCCGGCTTGATTGTCTCGGCGGTGCTATCGACCGCTTCGGTGATCTTGTTCTTCCATCCCGGCCTGAATTTGGGCATCGACTTCAAGGGCGGCATCGTGATGGAGGTGAAAACCCCCGCTGCCGCTGATATCGCGGCTATCCGAGCAGCACTTTCGGCGGCAGGGTTGCATGAGCCGGGCGTGCAGCGCTTTGGCGCGGAGGATCAGATCGCCATCCGGCTGGAGGCGCAGGCGACCGAGGCCGCCACGCAGCAGGTGGTGACCGTGGTGCGGACCGCCTTGGACAAGGCGCAGCCGGGCAGCAGGATTCAACGCACCGATGCGGTGGGGGCGTCGGTTTCGGCCGAATTGTTCCAGGCCGGCATGCTGGCACTGGGGCTGAGCCTGCTGATGATCCTGGTTTATATCTGGTTCCGGTTTGAGTGGCAGTTCGCCGTGGGCGCCGTGGTGACATTGGTGCTGGACGTGACCAAGGCCATTGGATTCCTGGTGCTGACGCGGTTCGACTTCGACCTGGTGATGGTGGGGGCGATTCTGACGGTCATCGGGTTCTCCACCAATGACAAGGTGGTGGTGTACGACCGGATGCGGGAGAATCTTCGGAAATACAAGTCGATGCCGCTGCGGGAGCTGATCGATCTTTCGATCAACGAGACGCTGAACCGGACGCTCGGCACGTCGATGACGCTGTTTCTGGCGAGCCTGCCTTTGGCGTTGTTCGGCGGGACCACGCTGTCCGGGTTTGCGTGGGTGATGCTGTTCGGCATCGTGGTGGGAACGTCGTCTTCGATCTTTATTGCGGCGCCGATCCTGTTGTTCCTGGGGGAAAAGCAGTTGCGGCGTGAGGCGCAGGCGCCGCTGCCTGAGAGTGCGAAGCCGGCGCGGTAGGGCGGGAGCGGGGGGCTTTATTGGCCAACCCGGCGTGCTTCATTGGCTACGTGGCTGCTACCTGCATCTCGCCGAGATAGGCCTGCTTGATGTCCTCGTTCTCGCGCAGTTCGGCGGCGGTGCCCGAAAGAACAACCATGCCGGTCTGCAGCACATAGGCCCGATGCGCGATGGACAGCGCCATGGCGGCGTTCTGTTCCACCATGAAGATCGTCATGCCTTGTTTGTTGATGGTCTGGATGATGTCGAACACCTGTTCCACATAAAGCGGCGAGAGGCCCATCGAGGGTTCGTCCATGCAGATGAGGCGCGGGCGGGCCATCAGGGCGCGGCCGATGGCGACCATTTGTTGTTCGCCGCCGGAGAGGGTGCCGGCGAGCTG
Organism: Acetobacterales bacterium; assembly: GCA_038229175.1. Classification (GTDB taxonomy): domain Bacteria; phylum Pseudomonadota; class Alphaproteobacteria; order Acetobacterales; family Acetobacteraceae; genus CAIQQQ01. The sequence continues at coordinate 3,054 of JBBROR010000004.1, forward strand.
GTGGCGGCGCTCCTTCACGCGGGGGAAGAGTTCGTAGACGCGCGCCAGGTCGTCGTTGAAAGGGGCGCCGCGTTTTTGGGTATAGGCGCCCATTTCGAGGTTTTCGTAGACGGTCATGCGCGGGAACAGGCGGCGGGCCTCCAGCACCGGGGCGATGCCGCGTTTGACGCGTTCGGAGGTGGGCAGGTTTTCGATCGGCTGGCCGTCGAACAGGACGGTGCCGGTGCGGGGGCGGACCACGCCCATGATGGTTTTCATGGTGGTGGACTTGCCGCAGGCGTTGCCACCGAGCAGCGAGACGATTTCGCCGCGGCGGATGGTGTAGTTCACGTTCTTCAGGGCGTGCATGTCGCCGTAGTAGGTGTTGATGCCCTTGAATTCGAGCAGCAGCTCGCTGCTCCCAGGCGCGGTGTCACCCGACATTGGCCGTCTCCTGGATGGCGGCGCGGGCGGCGCGGCCGAGATAGGCGGTCAGCACCTGTTCGTTGCGCCTTACGACATCGGGGGTGCCCTCGGCGATTTTGTCGCCGTGGTCGAGCACGATGACGTGGTCGGCGAGTTTGGTCACGACGTCCAGCTTGTGCTCGATGATGAGGATGGTGAGGCCGAGGTCATGCAGGCTTTTGATCTGCTCGGCGAGCTCCAGCGTTTCGGCGGGGTTCATGCCGGCCGTCGGCTCGTCCAGCAGCAGGATTTTTGGGCGGGATGCCAGGGCGCGAGCGATTTCGACACGGCGGCGGTTGGCGTAGGACAGGCCGCCCACCGCCTGGGCTGCGCGGGGCGTCAGGCGGTTGCCGAACATGGCTAAAATGTTGGACACCCAGGTCAGGGCGCGAGCTTCCTCGGCGCGGTTGTGCGGCGTGTGCAGAACGGATGCGAAGGGGCCGCTGGATAATCTCGCGTGCTGGCCGATCAGGACGTTTTCGAGAACGGACAGGTTGGGGAAGAGGCGGATGTTCTGGAAGGTGCGGGCCACGCCCAGCTCCAGGATCTGGTGGGGGAGCAGGCCGAGCAATTCCACGCCATAGGATTTGATGGAGCCTGACTGCGCCTCCACCAGCCCGGTGATGACGTTGAAGAGGGTGGATTTACCGGAGCCGTTGGGGCCGATCACCGCCACCACGCCGCCGGCGGGCAGCGTGATGTTGATGGCGTTGAGTGCCACCAGGCCGCCGAACTTCACCGTCACGTCGCGGATTTCGAGCGCGTTACCGGTGCCGGGGTTCCAGCGCGGGATGTTTTCCAGATTCGCAAAACCGCCGCGGCGGATCTCGGCGTGTTGGGCCGCGAAATTGAGCAGGGGCACTTTTCGGGTTGCTGGGATGAGCCCGTCGCGGCGGAACAGCATCATGCCGATGAGGATGATGCCGAAGAGAAGCTGCGTCCATTGCACCATATCGACGTTGCGCAATGTTTCGTTGCCCAGCAGGCTGCCCAGCATGTGAAGCCACTCGCTGAGCTGGGGCAGAAACCAGGTCTGCATGAGTTGCAGCAGAACTGCGCCGACGACCACGCCCCAGACGCTGCCCATGCCGCCGAGCACGACCATGACGAGCAGCATGGAGGACACGTTGAAGTTGAACATTTCGGGCGTGGCGGTTTGCAGCTTGGCGACGAAATACACGCCCGTCATGCCGGCGAAGGCGGCGCCGATGGCAAAGGCCAGCAGTTTGAAGCGGACCAGGTTGATGCCCATGGCACTTGCTGCCGTCTCATCCTCCCGCAATGCCATCCAGGCGCGGCCGATGCGGCTGTCCCGCAGGCGGGTGCTGACGAAGATGAGCAACGCGACCAGTACCAGCCCCACGTAATAATAGGGCATGGCGTCGATGCCGAAATTGTAGCCGAGCAATTTCGGGGCTTGGATGCCGTTCAGGCCGGCAGCGCCGTTGGTGACGCTGTCGATGTTGCGCGCCACGATGGGCACGATCTCGCCGAAGCCGAGGGTGACGATGGCGAGGTAGTCGCCGCGCAGGCGCAGCGTGGGGGCTCCGAACAGCACGCCGAAGAAGGCGCTGACGACGGCGGCCGTGGGCAGTGCGATCCAGAAGGAGAGGGTGAAGTGGACGAGGTCTGGACCACCCTGGTTGAGCTTTTCAACGAAGCCAAGCGCCTGGAACGGCGCCCACCAGTCGTGCCAGATCGGCATCACCTGGAAACTGGTGAAGATGCCGTAATAATATGCACCGATGGCGAAAAACGCCGCGTAGCCGAGATCGAGCAGGCCGGCAAAGCCCACGACGATGTTCAGGCCGAGTGCCAATGTGGCGTAGGACAGCGCATTGGCGGCAGTGTCGATATCTGCGTCATTGTCGTGCAGCATTGGAAAGGCCAGCAGTACGAGGGCCAGGACCACGAGGCTAAGCGCGTGACGCTTTTCCGGAGCCAGCGCCATGAAGGGGCGGGAGACATAGGCGATTGCTGAAGAAACCATGTGGCCGACCCCTCAGGACTTGTTGGGTGCTATGCGACCGAGCAGGCCGGCCGGCCGGAAGACCAGGACCAGGACGAGCAGGCCAAAGATGACCACATCGGTCCAGGCGGTGCCGACCACCTGGCCGCTCATGGCCTCGATCAGCCCGATGATCACGCCGCCGAGCATGGCGCCGGGGACGTTGCCGATACCGCCCAGGACGGCCGCGGTGAAGGCGCGCAGGCCTGCGGCGAAGCCGATATCCACTTTGGCGAGGTTGTAATACAGGCCGAAGATCATGCCGCTGGCGCCGGCGAGCGCAGAGCTGAGGAAGAAGGCCACCATCACGACACGGTCGACTTCGACGCCCATCATGCGCGCGGCGTCAGGGTCCTGGGCGGTGGCGCGCATGGCGCGGCCGATCTTGGTGTAGCGGACGAGGAAGGTGAGGGCGCCCATCAGGCCAAGGGCGATAACCCAGATTAGGATCTCGCGCAGCCGCAGCACGGCGCCGCCGATGTTGTAGAGGATGGGGGGCAGTGGGTTGGGGAAATTCTTGGCATCGGTGCCGAGCGTGAGCAGCACGATGTTGAACAGCACGTAGGACACGCCGATGGTGGTGATCATCACCGCCGGGCCTTTGACCGAGCGCAGCGGTCGCAGCAGGTAGCGTTCGATGCCTACGCCGATGCCGCCGCACAGGACCATGGTGACGGCGAAGGTTGCCACCAGCACGCCGACCAGTGGCAGGCCGGTCATGACGGTTTCCTGGCCGACCACGCCGAACGCCTGCAAAATCAGCATGGCAATCATCGATCCGACCATGAACACGTTGAAATGGGAGAAGTTGATCAGCTCCATGATGCCGTAGACGAGTGTGAAGCCGAGAGCCAGCAAGGCATACATCGACCCGAGGCTGAGCCCGTTGATCGTTTGCTGCAGCAGCAAGTCACCTGACGTCATAAGGCAATTTCCCAATTTTACTGGAGCGAAGGGCTGCCTTCGTCGCCTTTGGATTCAACCGGGCCGGGTGCGCCGGCCCGGTTGAATTTCAGGCGAATGTTCAGGCCGCGGGGGCCACGCCGTCGTATTTGAACTGCGAATCAGGATCGTCCAACGGCTTGGACTTGTCCTGCTTGACCTGGAAGACCGAGATGACCTTGTTGGTGACGTCGCCGTTCTCGTCGAACGACACCGGGCCGATCAGGCTGTCGGCCAGCTTGATGCCGCCGATGGCGTCGCGGATGGCATCGCGCGTGGGCTCTTTACCGGAATCCACCACTTTTTTGGCGGCGGCGATGATGACCTGGGCGCCGACATAGCAGGTGGCGCTGTAGTCGATCGGGAAGACGTCAAAGCGCTTCTTGAACGCGGTAGTGAACTTGGACGCCTTGGGGTCTTCCGTCACGTGCGGTGAGGCGTTGGTGACATACCAGCCGTCCACGGCTGGAAAGCCGGCGCCTTTCAGGGTGTCGCCGCCGTAGATGCCGTCGCCGCCGGCTTTGATCATCTTCGGCATGATGTCGTAGCTCTGCTTCATCAGCTTCACGCCGGCCTGGTTGACGCCGCCGTAGTAAAGCGCGTCGGGGTTGAGCGCCTTGATCTTGGTGAGGATGGCAGCGTAGTCCGCCGCTTTCGGGTCCAGCCGATCTCGGCCGAGCACCTTGACGCCCTTTTTTTCGATCTGGCCCTGGAACGCATCAGCGATACCCACCCCGTAGGCACCGCTGTCGTCGAGGATGAAGATGGTCTTCACCTTCAGCTTGTCGGCCATGAAGTTGGCCATGTTCGGGCCCTGGAAGGCGTCGGTCGCCACGGTGCGGAAATAGATCGCCTTGCCGTTGGGCTTGTATTGGGCGGCGAACTTCGGGTCGGTAATATCAGGGTTGGTGGATGACGGCGTGATGGTGGCGAGGTTGCCGGCCGACAGGATAGGTGCCATCGCCTTGCCGGCGCCGGACATCTGCGGCCCGAGAGCGGCCACGATGGCCTTGTCGGACACCATCTTGCGGGCGTTGGTGGCGGCCTGTGCGGGATCGTATTGGCCGGCAGTGGCGGTTGCGTCGTCCAGCTTGATGAATTCGAAGGTGTAGCCCTTGATCGTTTTGGCGGCGTTGGCCTCCTCGAACGCCAGAATGGCGCCGCTGGCCGTGCGCGCGGCCGAGTCGGCGTCCGCGCCGGTGAACGACATGCTCATGCCGACCTTGATCACCTTGTCCGCCGCGTGGGCGGCCTCGATGCCGATTGTAGATGCGGCCGTGATGGCGGCGGCCACCTTGAACGTCGTACGACGAGAAATCATTGCCTAACCCCTTTACCCAAATTGCCCCAAACGCGGTTTCCGTCGTGGCAACCACCACGACGACGACAGCATGATGATGCCATGACAAAATGACAACCCACCGTCCCGCTTTGCGCGGGAACCTTGGCGAGCTTCGCAATCGGCATGCCAGCAATGGGAAAGCGCGATGAAGGCAAGCGATCGCAGTGCAGCATTCCTGTGCTAGGAACCCCGCCATGGCCCCTCCTCTGCTGACGCTCCAAGATATTCACCTGACCCTCGGCACGGCTCCGCTGCTGAATGGTGCTGAAATTTCGGTCAGTCCCGGCGAAAGGCTGTGCCTGGTGGGCCGTAACGGCTCAGGAAAATCAACTCTGCTCAAAATTGCGGCAGGTTTGCTGGCGCCGGACAGCGGCATGGTGTTTACCCAGCCGGGCGCCACGGTGCGCTACCTGCCGCAGGAGCCGGATATGTTCGGCTTTGCCAAGGTGCTGGACTATGTGGAGGCCGGCATGGGGCCCGGCGATGACGGGTATCGGGCGCATTATCTGCTTGAGCAGCTTGGCATGACCGGCGAGGAGGATCCTGCCCATCTTTCGGGCGGAGAGGCCCGGCGGGCGGCGTTGGCGCGGGTGTTGGCGCCGAGCCCGGATATTCTTTTGCTCGATGAGCCGACCAACCATCTGGACCTGCCGGCCATCGCATGGCTGGAGCAGGAGCTGGCCTCGCTGCGGTCGGCCCTTGTGTTGATCAGCCATGACCGGCGTCTGCTGGAGAGCCTGTCGCGGTCGATCGTTTGGCTGGACCGGGGGATTGCGCGAAGGTTGGATCGGTCGTTCGCGCATTTCGAGACCTGGCGGGACGAGACGCTGGAGCAGGAGGAGCGGGATCGGCACAAACTGGGCCGCAAGCTCGCGATGGAGGAGGATTGGCTGCGCTATGGCGTGACGGCGCGGCGCAAGCGGAATGTGAAGCGGCTGGCGGGGCTGCACACGCTGCGTGAACAGCGCAAGCAGAAGAATGGGCCGACCGGAGGCGCGCGGCTGGTGGCAAGCGAGACGGATCTGTCGGGCAAGCTAGTGGCGGTGGCCGAGGACATTTCGCTGTCGTTTGGCGATCGGTCGATTGTGAAGAACCTGACGACGCGGATTCTGCGGGGTGATCGGGTTGGGATCATTGGTCCGAACGGGGCCGGGAAGACCACGTTGCTGGCGATGCTGACCGGCGAATTGCAGCCGGATTCCGGCGAAATCCGGATCGGCGCCAGCCTGCAGATGGTGACGCTGGACCAGCGGCGCGCGACGCTTGATCCGAACAAGACGCTGGCGGACACGCTGACGGGCAACCATGGCTCGACGGTGGATGTGGCCGGGCAGTCCCGCCATGTGATCGGGTATATGAAGGATTTCCTGTTCGCACCCGAGCAGGCCCGGACGCCGGTGGGCGTGCTGTCTGGCGGCGAGCGGGGGCGGGTGACGTTGGCGGTGGCGCTGGCGAAACCGTCCAACCTGTTGGTGCTGGACGAGCCGACGAACGATCTGGATCTTGAGACGCTGGAATTGTTGCAAGAATTGCTGGCCGATTATCCCGGCACCGTGATCCTCGTCAGCCATGATCGTGATTTTCTGGATCGGGTGTGCACCAGCGTCATCAATTCCGAGGGGGATGGGGTTTGGGTGGAGTATGCCGGCGGGTATTCCGACATGCTGGCGCAGCGCGGCAAGCCTGCGGCGTTGAGCAATCTGGACGCCGGCAAGCAGCAGCATAAGGCGGTGGCGCCGAAGCCTTCGGCCTCGAAGAAATTGTCTTTCAAGGACAAGCACGCTTTGGAGACGCTGCCGAAGATGATCGACAAGTTGAATTCCGAGGTTGCCAAGCAGCGTCGGATTCTTGGCGACCCGAAGTTTTTCGCTCGGGATCGGGCGGGGTTTGACCGGTCGACGAAGGCTTTGCAGGATGCGGAGGCGGAGTTGGCTCAGTCTGAGGAGCGTTGGCTTGAGTTGGAGCTTTTGCGCGAGACGGTGGAGGCGGGATAGGGGCCTGGTCGTTTTGTTTTGTGGTGATTAGACTTTGCGGACATTGCAAGGTGTTGCGAACTGTCCGCCCCTTACTCCTCACGCGTCGGTGATTTTCTGCTGGATGATCCGCGGCACATTGTGGAAAGACTGTGCCTGGATCAGGCGCGGTCGTTTCGCACGAACGAGCCGCAGCAGATACGTGCCTGGGAAGACAGCATTGCGCTGCTGCGGCGGGTTCTGACGGCCTTGCACGAGGCGGCCGCGTGGCGGCTGATCTTGGAGTTTCCGATCCGTCGTCTTGGTCGGCGGATCGATGCAATGTTGATCACGCCGCGCGGGCCGCTGGTGTTGGAATTCAAGATCGGCGCGGATGCGCACACCAATGCCGATCGGCGGCAGGTGGAGGATTACGCGCTCGACCTGCAGGATTTTCATGCGGGGAGCCGGCATCATCCCATTGTGCCGATCCTGATTGCGACACGGGCGCGGTCTGTGCCGGTGCGGTGGCCGTTGTTGTTGAATGGCGCGGCAGAGCCGATCGATGCGACTGCGACGGATCTGGGCGAGATCCTTGCGGACCTCTGGTGGCGATTGCCGTGGCCCGATCACGCGTTGGATGTCGATGCCTGGGAGCAGGCGCCGTATCGGCCGGTGCCTGGCATCATCGACGCGGCCTGCACCTTGTATTCTCATCACGGCGTGGCGGATATCGCGGCGGCACGGGCCGATGCCGTGAACCTTACGACGACGACCGATGCCATTCTGAACGCGGTGAAAAAGGCGAAGGCCGAGCGCAGGCATATCGCCCTGTTCATCACCGGCATTCCCGGCGCTGGTAAAACCTTGTGCGGTTTGAACGCGGTGTTTGGCACTGGGCGGGATGCGAATGCTGTGTTCCTGACCGGCAATCCGTCGTTGGTGCACGTGCTGCGCGAAGCGTTGGCGCGCGATGCGGCGCAAGGGGACCGGGGCAAGATGCGGGCGGCGCGGCAGCGCACGAAGGCGTCTATCCAGGCTTTGCCGTTTTTTCGCGATGGTCATGTTCAAGATGGCAAGGCGCCGCCCGAACATGTTGTTGTGATCGATGAGGCGCAACGGGCGTGGTCGCGCTCGCATGCCATTCGCAAAAGTGTCGACCGGCCGGTGCGGCTCAGTGATTCCGAGCCAGGCCATTTGTTGGAGATCATGGGCCGGCACGAGGATTGGGCTGTTGTTGTGTGCCTGATTGGCAACGGGCAGGAAATTCATGACGGCGAGGGTGGGTTGGCCGAGTGGGGCCTGGCGTTGCGGGACCAGCCGAAATGGATGGTGCTGGCAGCGCCCGGCACGATCACGGCGAGCGATCCGCGGCAGCGGCTTTTGCAACTGCCTGGTTTGACGACGCTGCCGGAGCTGCATCTGGATGTTCCGATGCGCAGCCTGCGCAACAGCGTGGCGGCACCCTGGGTGGATGCGGTGCTGGACGGCAGGGTTGCCGAAGCGCGGCATTTGGCCGAGACGCGTGGGCCGGTGCCATTTTTAATCACCCGTGATCTCGCCGCGATGCGTGCCCGTCTGCGGAGGGAGGCGCGGGGCAATCGTCGCGCTGGATTGGTGGCGAGCTCGGGCGCCAAGCGGCTTCGCGCCGAGGGCCTGGGCAGTGAGGTGGCGCATATGGATCCGGCGGCGGTGGCGCGCTGGTTTTTGGATCATTGGCCAGACGATGTGCGTGCTTCGGATGCGCTGGAACAGGTGGTGACGGAATTTTCGTGCCAGGGATTGGAGCTTGATCATGTTGGGCTGTGCTGGGGTGGCGATCTGATCCGGAATGCTGCGTGGCTGGTTCGAGATTTCAACGGCACGAAGTGGCATCTTTCACGCGCGCCGGAGGCCATCGCCAACCGGATCAACACCTATCGCGTGCTGCTGACGCGGGCGCGGTATGAGACGGTGATATGGGTGCCGCGCGGGGATGCAGCCGACGTGACGCGGCGGCCGGACGAGCTTGATCGGGTGGTGGATTATTTGGTGGCATGTGGGGCCGAGATGCTGACGCTCTCGATGGAAGTGCCCGTTGTGCTGGGTGGCGAGAGGCTTCTGGTGTAGGTCGGGGCTGCAGTTTTTGTTGCGTTTGGTTCGATTTTGTGTTCTTGTTCTGTTCATGGAATTCGTGTCTCCTTCTGGCCGCTTTGCGCTGACCACCACGGCCTTGTGCCGGGCGGTGGCCGCGTGTCTGGGGCGGGGGCTGATGAATGCCGCGATGATCGTGCTGGTTTGGACGCGGGTGAAGCGGGCGGAGGTTCTGTTTCTGGCGCTGGTTGAGCGGGTGCGGTTGGGGCGGTTTCGGGGTGGGTGGACGCGGGTCGGCGTCGTTGGCGCCGGTGGGGTTCGTGCTGCGGCCGGTTTGGACAGGGGGCGGCTGCCGCTTCGGTTCGGCTGGTTGATGGGGGTGATGCCCTACGAAGCAGCTGGTTACGCGGGCCAGTTGCGAACAGTGCTGGCGGAGCCGGAGATGGCGGCGCTGCTACGTGATGTGGCGCAGGCGCGGCGGATCTTGGGGCCGTTGTGCCGCATGCTTGGGGTGGAGATTCCTGGAGTGCCGCCGCAAATGTTGGTGGATGGTCCGGCTTTGGTTGCAGCGATCAGACCGGTGCGTGTGGCGCGGGTTCGGGAGGTTGTGGACCTGGGGCGGGTGCCGTTGCCGCGTGGCGTGCTGGCGGCGGCGCGGCGGCAGGGGTTTGGACGATTCGTGTTTAAGAAAGATGAATGAGGGTTCTGGAAAAGATGCGTGGATTTTGTTCCGGTTTGTTAATGATGTTGGAGTGACGGGCGGTTTGTTATGGGGTGAGGCGGTGGGCTGAAGCCCACCCTACGGCAGGAGTGACAGGATTTCGGTGGCCGCGGCCTTAGAGGGGGTGTTGGTGGGGGCTTGAAGGCTGGCGGTGACAGCTCGGAACCCTGTGCGTTGGGTTTGGGCGGCGGTGGGATCGGTGAGCAGGAGTTCTACTGTTTTGGCCAGTTTCCGGGGGTTGCAGTCCTGTTGCAGGAGTTCCGGTACGAGGGCTTCTTTGGCCAGCAGGTTCACCATGGCCACGTAGGGGATCTTGATCATGCGCCGCGCGATGATGGCGGTGATGGGATTGACCCGGTAGGTGACGGCCATCGGCACGCCGGCCAGGGCGAGCTCCAGGGTTGAGGTGCCGGATTTGGTAAGCGCGGCTGAGGCGGCGGCGTAGGCGTCGTGTTTGTCTTCGAGGTCGGTTGCGATGATCGGTTGGATCGGCCAAGTGGCGGTGGCTTTACGGACGGTTTCGGCGACCGCGCTGGCGACGGGGACCACGGGGATGAGGCCGGGGATGCGGGCGGCGAGGAGGGACAGGGTTTCGCCGAAGACGGGCAGCAGGCGGGGGACTTCGCTGCGGCGGCTGCCGGGCATGAGGATGAGGATTGGGGCGTTTTCGGGCAGGTTGTGGTTTTGGCGGAAGCGGGCTGCCTGGCCTTGGTCGGCGCCGGATTCCAGGACGGGGTGCCCTGTGAAGGTTGCTTCGATGCCGTGTTGGGCGAACCAGTCGGGCTCGAACGGGAGCAGGCAGAGCAGGCGGTCCCACAGGCCGGGGAATTCTTCCACGCGCTTGGGTTTCCAGGCCCAGACCTGGGGGGCGACGTAGTGGACGCGGCGGACGTTCTTTATTTGTTTGAGAACGCGCAGGTTGAAGCCGGGGCTGTCGATGGTGACGACGATGTCGGGTTTTCGGGCGTGGATGTCGGCGATGGTGTCTTGCATCAGGCGGCGTAGGCGGCGGAGGCGGGGCAGGATCTCGAGCAGGCCCATGACGGCGAGTTCGTGCATCGGGAAGAGTGTGGAGAAGCCGGCTTCCGCCATCCGGGGGCCGCCGATGCCGGCGAATTCGAGGTCTGGACGTGCTTCGCGGAGGGCGAGAATGAGGCGGGCGCCGAGGACGTCGCCGCTTTGTTCGCCAGCGATGAGGTAGATGAGGGTCATGCAAAACTTGCGGCTTGGCAGGGGGGTGGGGCCTGGGGGTAGTCGGCGTGGTTGAAGACGGCGCCTTGGGTTCGCACGGTGGCGAGGCGGGCGGGGTCGAGGTCGGCGAAGAGCCAGTGGGCGGCGTTCATGGTCCCTTGGGCGATGATGCCGTCATCGGGAAAGCCGCGGTCGACGGGGCCAAAGATGCAGGCGGCGCCGAAGTTTTCGTCAAGGGTGGCGATTTCAGGGGCGCTGCCGGTGGTGGGGGCGACGGCCACGAAGCATTGGTTTTCCATGGCCCGTGCAGCGGCGGCGATGCGAATGCGGTTGAAGCCGGCCGGGGTGTCGGTGCAACTCGGGGAAAGAATGAGCCAGGCGCCGGCTTCGGCCTGGGCGCGGACCAGGGGGGGGAATTCGACGTCGTAGCAGATGGCGATGCCAATGCGTCCGAAGGGGGTGTCGAAGACCGCCGGTGGGGCACCGGGGGAGATGTGCCAGCGTTCGGCTTCAAAGCGGGTCATGGTCCGCTTGTCCTGGAAGGCTGCGGTGCCGTCAGGGGCGATGAACGGGGCGCGGTTGTGGATTTTTCCGGCCTGTTCGAAGGGCAGCGTGCCGGGGAGGAGCCAGATATTGTGGTGTTTTGCGATGTCTCGGGCGCGTTCAAGCGCGAGGGGGGCAAGGGCGGAGGCCTGGCGGAGTTCTTCGGTGACGCTGGGCACGTGGCCTGCGGCCATTTCGAGCGGGGCGTATTCGGGCATGACCAGCATCTGCGCGCCGGCGGCGGCGGCGATGGTGACTTCGTGGTCCAGCCTTGTGGCCCAGGCGTCGAGGCCCGGGGTTGGGCGGACCTGCCAGGGCAGTACGCCGAGCCGCAACACTTGCAGGCTCATGCGAGCGACTTCGACCAGAAGCGGAGAGTGTTTTCGACCTTGGCGTCGGTGTCGACCTGCTTCCATTTCATTTTGCAGGTGAAGTCGGTGCGGACATAGCCGCGCTTGGTCCAAAAGGCGTCGAGCGGGATGGTGCCTGGGGGTTTGAGCGGGTGATCGGCGGGGCGTTCGACGGCGCAGAACATTGTGGTGTCGACGCCGGGGATGGTGCGCGCGTGGGCTTCGCGAAGTTCAAAAAAGCGGACGCCGATGCCTTGGCCGCGATAGGCGTCGAGCAGGACTGACTCGCCGAAGTAGCAGATGCGGGCGAGGTCCATGCCGGCGTTGCGGAGGGATTGGGTTATGTGGTCGTCTTCTTCGGTCATGTGCACGGCGGTCGACGCGCCGACCGGGGTGGTGTTGTCCGACGCGATGATGAGGGCGGCGGTTCTGCTCACCGCGAAGCCGGAGAGGGTGTCGGCTTCGGACGGGACGGAGCCATCGTAGAGGTAGGGCCACGCGCGGAAGATCGTCATGCGCAGCGATGACAGGCTTTGCATATGGGTGGCGACGTTGGGGTAAGTGAATATTTCGGTGCGGATCATGCGGGGTAATTACTCCGCTCAGGATCAAACTGCCAGATAGGCCATCCTTGTCGCATCGTCCTGCATCAGGGTGGCCATGGGGCCGGACCAGACGATGCGGCCGGTTTCGATGACGGCGGCGCGGTCGGCGAGGAGGGCGGCGAAGTGGAGGTTCTGTTCGGCGAGCAGGATGGAGACGCCTTCGGCTTTGAGGGCGAGGATGGCGGCGGACATCTGTTCGACGATGAGGGGGGAGAGGCCTTCGCTGGGTTCGTCGAGTAGGATCAATGAAGGGTTTCCCATCAGGGTGCGGGCGATGGTGAGCATTTGTTGTTCGCCGCCGCTCATGCGGCCGGAGGCGCGGGTGCCCATGCGGGCGAGGTTGGGGAAGAGGGTGAACAGGCGTTCTGGGGTCCAGGCCGGGCGTGTGCCGCGCGGGGGTTGGCGGCCGACTTCGAGGTTTTCGGCGACGGTGAGGTCGGTGAAGATGCGGCGTTCTTCGGGCACGTAGCCGAGGCCGAGGCGGGCGATTTCGTAAGGGGGGAGGCTGGCGGTTTCGGTATTGTTGAAGATGATCTCGCCCGATGTGGGGCGGACCAGGCCGATCAGGGTTTTGAGGGTGGTGCTTTTGCCGGCGCCGTTGCGGCCAACGAGGACGAGGACTTCGCCTTCGCCGATTTCGAGGTCGATGCCGCGGAGGATGTGGGCTTGGCCGTAATGGGCATGCAGGTTGCGCACTTTCAGCATCAGTGGCCGCCCGAGCTGAGGCCGGTGCCGAGGTAGACTGCGCGGACGCGTGGGTCGGCGCGGATCATGGCGGCATCGCCCTGGGCAATGAGTTCGCCGCGGTCCATGACCAGGATGCGCGAGGCGGTTCCGAAGACGACGTCCATGTCGTGCTCGGTGAAGAGGACGGCCATGCCGCGGGCTTTGGCGAGGCCGGCAGCCAGCGCCATGAGGCCGGTGCGTTCGGCGGGGGCCATGCCGGCGGTGGGTTCGTCCATCAGCAGGAGGCTGGGGTTTCCGGCGAGGGCCATGGCGAGTTCGAGACGTTTGAGGTCGCCATAGGCGAGAATCCCTGCGGGGCGATTGGCTTCGGAGGTCAGGAAGACCTGGGCGAGGAGGGAGTTTGCCTCGGGGAGGTGGAGCGTGTCGGCGGCTTTCCAGACGCGCCAGGTTTGTCGGTGGTGGGCGGTGAGCGCAGTCTGGACGTTTTCGCGCACGGTCATCGAGGCGAAGGTCGCGGTAATTTGAAAAGTGCGGCCAACGCCGAGGCGGCAGATGGTGCGAGGGGTGGCGGAAGAGATGTCGACGCCGGCGAGGAGGATGCGGCCGCTGTCGGGGCGGAGTTGGCCGCCGAGCATGTTGAAGCAGGTAGATTTGCCGGCGCCGTTGGGGCCGATCAAGGCGAGCATTTCGCCGGCGGTAACGGCGAAGGAGACGCAGGTGACGGCGTTCACGCCGCCGAAGGTTTTGGTGAGGTTCTGGACGACGAGCATGGTTCAGGCGCCGCGTCGCAGGCTGCCGGCAATACCGGCGGGGAAGATGAGCACGATGACGAGGATGCAGGCGCCGAGGGCTGCGCGCCAGAGGTCGGTGGCCAGCAGAAGGGCGTCAAACAGGCCGGTGTAGGCGATGGCGCCGATGATGGGGCCGGCCATGGTTTGGACGCCGCCGAGCAGGACCATGACGAGGGCGTCGATGGAATGGCCGACTGAAATGGTGGTGGGAAAGACGCTGCCTTTAGAATAGGCGGCAAGCCCACCGGCCAGGCCCGCCGCGGTGCCGGCGAGCGTGAAGGCGGCGAGGCGCAGACGGCTTGGGTTCAGGCCGATGGCCTCGGCGCGCAGCACGGAGTCTCGGGAGGCTCGGAGTGCGAAGCCGAACGGCGCGTAGAGTGCGCGGCGCAGGAGGAGGGCGGCGCCGACGCAGAGTGTGAGGCTGATCCAGTAGAACGGCTGAGGGCCGGCCCAGGATGGGGGCCAAACTCCGAGGATGCCGTTGTCGCCGCCTGTGATTTCCGACCATTGGAAGGCCACGGCCCAGACGATTTGGGCGAAGGCCAGTGTGAGCATGGCGAGGTAGACGCCGGAGAGGCGGACCACGAGGGCGCCGAAGGTGAAGGCCACGGTGCCTGCCGCGATGGGGGCAATGAGCAGGCCGATCGGCATTGGCACGGCGAAGGTTTTGGCGGCGAGTGCGGCCCCATAGGCGCCGAGACCGAACCAGGCGGCGTGGCCGAAGCTGGCCATGCCGCCTGGGCCCATCAGGACGTGAAGGGAAGAAGCGAACAGGATGGCAATGGCGATCTCGGTCAGGACCGAGAGCACGAAGGGGCCGACGACGAGGGGGGCTGCGATGGCGGCGATGAGCAAAGCGGCTCCGGCCCACAGCAGGGCTGGGCTGGCGGGGCGGATGGGCGCGATGGACGCGGCGTCGCCGCGGGTGGCGGTGAGAGGTTTGCCGAGCAGGCCGTTGGGGCGGACAATCAGCACACAGGCCATGACGACGAACACGATGACCAACGTGGCTTTCGGCAGCAGCACGATGCCGAGCGCCTGCAACACGCCGATCAGCATGGCGGCAAGGTAGGCGCCGGTGAGGCTGCCGAGGCCGCCGACCACCACGACCACGAAGGCATCGGTGATGACGGAGAGGTCCATCTGGAGGTTGGCGGAGCCTTGGGGCAGGACCAGTGCTCCGCCAATGCCGGCCAGACCGGCGCCGAGGGCGAAGACGCTGGTGAACAGCAGGCGCTGGTCGACGCCGAGGGCGGATACCATTTCGCGGTCGAGGGTGGCGGCGCGGACCAGGGTGCCCCAGCGTGTGGCCGAGAAGAGGAGCCAGAGTGCGCCCAGGACCAGCGGGCCGGTGGCGATCAGGATGAGGTCGTAGAGCGGAAAACGTTCACCGAGGATGATGACCGCGGAGCGCAGCCAGCGGCCGCGGGGAAGGGTGAGATCGGCCGGACCCCAGATGCGTTGCGTGACGTCTTGGAGAATCAGCACCACGCCGAAGGTGGCCAGCAGTTGGAGGAGTTCGGGGGCGCGGTAGATGCGGCGGAGCAGGGCCATTTCGAGCAGGGCGCCGATGGCTGATGTGGCGAGGCCGGTGAGGAGGACGCCGAGCAGGAAGTATTCGGGGTCTCGCGGCAGTCGGGAGAGAATGGTCCAGCCGATGTAGGCGCCCAGCATGAACAGGCTGCCGTGGGAGAAGTTCACCACGCGGGTGACGCCGAAGATCACTGTCAGGCCGGCGGCCACCAGAAAGAGGGAGGAGGCGCCGGCCAGGCCGGTGAGCAGTTGGATAAGGAGGGCGGTCAAGCGCCGGTGTTCACGCGGGGCGTAGGGTTTTCACCACTGCGTCTGAGGGCAGGGCGTCGGCACCGTCGACGTAACGCCAGTCGACCATTGCACCTTTGCCGTTTTTGAGCGCGGTGCGGCCGACATAGGTGCCCAGGGTAGATTGGTGGTCCTGCGGGCGCCAGGTGACCTTGCCGAAGGGGGTGGGGAAGGTGGCGCCGGGAAAGCCCGATGCCATCGCCTCGGTTTCCACCGATCCCGTTTTGGCGATTCCGGCGACGATGGAGGCGATGAGCGCGTATCCGACAACCGATCCCATTTTCGGGAGTTCGTTGAACTTCGCCTTGTAGGCGGCGATAAAGGCGGTGTTGGCGGGGTCGGTGACGGAGGTGTTGGGATAGCCCGTAACATACCAGCCGTCTGGTGTTTCCTCGGCCAGTGGGTCCAGATATTCGGGCTCGCCGGTTAGCACGCTGACCACAACGCGGTTCTCGAACAGGCCGCGGGTGTTGCCCTGGCGGACGAAGTTGGTGAGGTCTGGGCCGAAGGTGACGTTGAGGATGGCCTCGGGCTTGGCCTGTTCAAGGGCTGCCACGGTGGCGCCGGCGTCGATTTTCCCCAACGCGGGGAGTTGGTCGGCGACGAAGATGACATCAGGGCGTTTGGCGAGCAGGAGCTGCTTGAACCATTTGACGGTGGAGGTGCCGTATTCGTAGTTGGGCGCCACCGTGGCCCAGCGCTTGGCGGGCAGCTTGGCGGCGTCTTCCACCAGCATGGCGGCCTGCATGTAGGTGGAGGGGCGCAGGCGGAAGGCGTAGCGGTGGCCCTTTTCCCATACCAGCGCATCGGTCAAAGGCTCGCCGGCGATGAAGAGTTTCTTGTTCTGCAAAGCGTAGTCGCTGAGTGCGAGGCCCACATTGGACAGAAAGCCGCCGGCGAGGATGTCCACCTTCTGGTCGGTGACCAGTTCGCCGGCGAGGCGGATGGCATCGGCGGGTTTGCCGGCATCGTCTCGGATCAGCAGTTCGATCTTGCGGCCGAGCAGGCCGTCGCCGGCGTTGATCTGCTCCACGGCCAGTTGCAGCCCGTTGCGGTAGGGCAGAGTGAAGGCGGGAGCGGCGGTGTAGGAGTTGATTTCGCCGATGCGGATGGGCGTGGATCCCTGGGCGCGGACGATCGAGGGGGCGGCCAAAGGGGCGGCCAGCGTGGCGGAGGCTGCGAGCAGGGTGCGGCGCGAGAGCTGCATTGAGAGTCTCCTAGAAGGGATCAGCGAAGTCCGTCTTGGCCTAGGGCCTCGGAATGGGTGAGGCCGCCGATGCGGGGGAGCGGGCGGCCTGAGTCGGTGACGACGATGGCGACCACGATTTCGCCGCGCATGGGGGCGTCTGGCACGCGGATTTCCATCGCGTCGAAATGGCTGCGGACATAGGCGGCATCTTTGTGGCCGAGCGGCACATCGATGGCGGTGCCCATGCCGCCACGTTTTTTGGCCGATGGCACGAGAGCGGCGCCTTTTTCCACAGCCACGCGCAAGGGGGCACCAAGTTTGGGGTGCAGGACGGCGGCGGCGTGTTCGAGCTCGCCGTCCTCGCCGACGATGGCGGCCTTGCCGAAGCTTTGAACGTCGGAGGGGTGGATGCCGAGGGCGGCAACCGCGCGGTCGCCGAGGAGTTGGCCGAGCATGGCGCCGATCTCGATGAGTTCGGAGAGGTCCGGGGCATGGCGGCCGGCAAAGGGGTTGTCAATGACGGCGATTGCGGCCGCTTTGCGGGTTGGGGGTGCGATGGGCTCACCGGCTTCGCGGTGGGTTTCCTCGACGATGGTGAGCAGCTTGCGGATCATGCCAACTCCAGAGCGCGGAGCCGAGCCTCTTGGCGGATGATCTTCTGCCCCCTCAGGCACAGAACGGCACCAAGGATAAGCCCAGCCTGAATAAGATCATCCGCCACAACGGCGCCTGCGTCTAGCGCGATAGCGATGTCTGGCGCGGCGATGGCGCCCAGATCCCAGGTTACCTGCATGGCGCCGAGGTCGCTGTCCGGATCGATGTCACAGGCTGAGCGGCGAATAATGGAAAAATGGCCTGGCAGGTCGATGGCGTTGGCGATCACGGTGGCGGCGGCGTCCGCCTCAGCGGCGGTGTGGGCGAGCACGGTGACGGAGTCGGCGATGCCGCGTGAGAAGCTACGTCCTCCCCGGCCTTTGCAGGCGCGTCCGGAGGTGGCGATGCCGCGGGCCGGCTGGTCGGCGGCGAGTGAAAAAGCGCCGTCGAGCGCGGGGTGGGCGAGGTCGCACACCAGACCGCAGCGCAGGGTTTGGCCGGGCGACAGGTGCAAAGCGATGTCGCCGCGGTTGTTGACGAAGGCGCGCGAAAGGGTTCGGCCTTCGAGCAGGATTGCGAGGACGCAATCAGCGACGGCACCGGCCACGGCGGCCATGGGGGTTATGAAGCCTGCGGCGAATGGCCGCACCGCGCGGTGCATGGCGCGTGCGACGTCGCCGTGCGGTTCGGGGGAAGGAAGGGCGCGGCGCAACAAGGGAAGTTCCTCGCACAGGGCTGGTAGGATCGTGGGGAAGGAGGTGGCGGCCTGGGCATAGGCTGCGTCGATTTCGCGGTCGGCGCCCCAGGCGCGGGCAAGGCAGTCGATCGGGCCGTGTTGGAGATGCAGGCAGCCATCTGGGAGAAGGCGAATTTGCGTCATGGAACGGGAAACGCCACGCCTTTGGGCAGGCTTTCGCGGCGTGCATGGTCAATGATCTCGGCCAGCGGGCGGACTCGGTCGATATAGCCGCCCAGGGCTGCATAGTCGGCAAGCGGCAGCGTGAATTCGATGGGGGCCACCAGCGCGGGGGTTGGCACGCTGCCAAAAGCGTTGCCGGGCATGCTGGCAACGTCGACAAGGTAGGTAATGCCGCCACCGGGCCACAGGAACACGGGCGCGCCGCCGGAGGTGACTTGGGCGCGGCCGCTCTGCACGGCGCGGGTCAGCAGCACGGGGTTTTCGGTGGCACCGGCACGCAGCGAGCCGCCGGCGCCGGCCATGAACAACACGCTGCACAAAGCAGGCTCGCAGTTCTCGCCGATGCGGGCCACGGCTGCGATGACGGGGTCGGGCATGGGTTCGGGCACGGGCTTGAGTGCGTCATCGAGCACGAACCAGGCGGCGTGTTCGCCGGTGGTGGACACCATCATCAGGCGCAGGCCGGGCCAGGCGGTTTTGGGATCGATGCGCTCGATGATGGACAGGGGATCGGTTATGTCGGTGCCGCCCCAGCCGAGGCCGGGGTTGGCGACCTGGAAGTAGCGGCCAGGGGTGGATCTGCGGCCGCGCACGCGGATGCCAGAGGGCCGCATGCCCAGGAACTTGCCGGCCTGGTGCTCGGTGAGAACGCCGGTGATGTGGTCGTCCACCACGATCACCTCGTCGGCGAGGTGCTGCCATTGCGGGGCGAAGATGCCGATGGTGGCAGACCCGCAGCCGACGCGCATGCGGATCTCGGCCACGCCGTCCACGATGGGGGGATGGCCGGATTGAACGATTACGACAGCGCCGCCATCGATCGTGAGTTCGACGGCGGCGCCATTGGCGAGTGCCAACAAAGTCTCGCACGTGGCGACGCCCTCGCGTTTGCTGCCGCCTGTGAGATGATGCACGCCGCCGAGGCTCAACATCTGGCTGCCGTATTCTGCTGTCGTGACGTGGCCGACGGCCTCACCCTTGGCGCGCACGGTGGCGGTTTCGGCGCCGAGATGGCGGTCGGTGTCGATTTTCACCTTCAGGCCGCAATAGCTGAACACGCCTTCGGAGACGACGGTCACCATGTCGATGCCGTCTATCGTGCTGCCGACGATGAAAGGGGCGGGCTTGTAGTCGGGATAGGTGGTGCCGGCGCCGATGCCGGTGGGAAACACGTCACGCGCAGCCAGCGGATTGCCGTCCCATTCGGTGCCGGCGAAGGCCACGACTTCGGGGCTACGGATGAGGACCAGATGCGGGTCCATGCGGGTGAGGACGCCTTTGACGTTGCCGTAGCGGTCGCACGCGCCAGTGTGGCCGGGGCGGATGCGGCAAAGCACGGGGCAGGCGTCGCAGGTGACGATGTCGGTCATGTCCGAAGCGCCGCGAGCACGCGGTCCGGCGTGGCGGGCAGATGGGTGATGCGGGCGCCGGTGGCGTGGTGGATGGCGCCGAGGATGGCCGGCGCGGTGGCAACCAAGGCGGGTTCGCCCACGCCCTTCGCGCCATAGGGGCCAAGCGGGTCGGGGCGTTCGATGAGGATGACCTCGATGGGCGGCACGTCGCCGATGGTGGGGATGAGGTAGTCGTGCAGGTTGTCGGTGCGGCCGGGGATGTAGTCTTCCAGCAGGGCCAGGCCGAGGCCCTGCGCAATGCCGCCATGGATCTGGCCGACAACGAGATCGGGATTGATGGCGCGGCCGACGTCGTGGGCGGCAATCATGTGCAGGACTTTGACGGTGCCAAGTTCAATGTCGACCTCCACCAGGGCGCATTGCGCGGCGAAGGCGAAGCTGGCGTAGGGGATGCCCTGGCCGTTCTCGTCGAGCACCGTGGTGGGGGGATCGTAGCGGCCTTGGCCGCGCAATGCGAAGCCGTCGGCGTCGGCTGGGATGCTTGAAAGATCGAGCGCCAGTCTGGCGTCGTTCAATTCGAGGGCTCCGTTCAATTCGATGGCGTTTGTGCGCAGCAGGATCTGCGCGCGCAACGCCTCGCCAGCGCGCTTGGCCGCGTTGCCACTGACGAAAGTCTGCCGCGACGCGCTGGTCTTGCCGGCGTCGGGCGTAAGGTCCGTGTCGCCGGTCACGAGGTGCAGGGCGGCCACGGGAATGCCGATGGCGTCGGCTGCGATCTGGGCCATGACGGTGTTGGAGCCCTGGCCGATATCGACAGCGCCCGAGAGCAGCGTGACGCGCCCGTCCGGGGTGACGCCTGCCACCATTTCGGAGGGGTTTGACATCGACGTGTTGCCGATGCCGTACCACATGCAGGCGATCCCCGCGCCGCGTTTGCGGGTGGCGGAGGTGGCGTTGAACACCGCCGCCTCGGCGCGCATCGTCTCGAATCCCTGCCTGATGGCGTCAAGACATTCCGGCAGGGCGGCGCCCTCGCCCAGGGTCTGGCCGGTGGGGGTGGTGTCGCCGACGCCGAGCGCGTTGCGCCGTCGGATGGTCCAGGGATCAAGGCCAACCTGCTCGGCCAGCGCGTCCATCAGCGCCTCGCCAGCGACGGCCGCCTGGGGCACGCCGAAGCCGCGAAACGCGCCGGAGGGTGGACCGTTAGTATGGATCGCCGACGTGGTGCACAGGGCGGTGGGCACGCGGTAGGGGCCCGTGGCGTGCACCGGCACGCGGTTCGCCACGGTGGGGCCCCAGCTTGCATAGGCGCCGGTGTCGAAATCGCCGTGAAATCGAAAAGCCGTGAGCCGGCCTTGATCGTCGCAGGCGGCCTCGGCGTCGATACGGCTGGGGTGGCGTTTCGTGGTTGCCAGCATGCTCTCGCCGCGGGTGGCGACCATGCGGACGGGACGGTGCATCAGCCAGGCCGCCACGCACAGCAAGGGTTGCACGAACATGTCGAGCTTGCCGCCGAACCCGCCGCCGACCGCGGTGGGGATGACGCGCACGGCGTCGGGGGAAATGCCGAGGATGGGGGCCAGCTCGTCGCGGTCCATGTAGGGCGTTTGCGTGCAGGCGGTGATCTCGATCCGGTTCCCGACGCGGCGGGCGAAGCCGGCTTCGGGCTCGATATAGGCATGTTCGACGAAGCCGGTGCGCACGGCGATGCGGGCATGGGCAGCGGCCCCGGCAAGGCCTGCCGTGATGTCGCCGGTGGCGACGCGGCCGCGGCAGAGGATGTTGCCGGGCGCGTGGGCGTGCAGGTCCCGCGCGGTGTGCGCGGTTTCGAATGTGACGGCCGGCAGGATGTCCCAGGCGATCGGCAGGAGGGACGGATCGAACGCGGCGAGGGCGGTCTCGTCGCCGATGAGGGCCAGCACGGCGTCTCCGCAATACCGGACATACCCGTCCGCCAGCACGGTCTGGTCCTTGCCGGTGGGGTAGATGCCATAGAGGTTGCGGCCGGGGATGTCCGATGCCGCAAGGATGCGCGCGATGCCGGGGTTTGCGGCCAGGACCGGTGTCAGGTCGCCGAGCGTAAAGCGGGCGTGGGCGTGCGGGCTGCGGATGACCCGCAGGGTGAGGAATTGTTCGCCTGGCATTGCATCGGCGCCGAAGCGGTCGCTGCCCGTCACCTTGGCATGGCCGTCCACGCGGGCAATGGCTGTGCCGACGGCGCGGCCTGAGGCGGGTGGCGTCCGGTCGGGCGTGGA
The DNA here is from genome assembly GCA_038229175.1 of Acetobacterales bacterium. Lineage (GTDB taxonomy): Bacteria > Pseudomonadota > Alphaproteobacteria > Acetobacterales > Acetobacteraceae > CAIQQQ01. Next base: position 24,833 of record JBBROR010000004.1, read on the forward strand.
GGTCGCGTCCATCACGGCATCGATGATGCGGCGATAGCCGGTGCAGCGGCAGAGCACGCCGCCCAGCGCATCCTGCACCTGCGTCTGGCTGGGATGAGGCGTGCGCCGCAGGAGATCGGTTGCCGCCATCAGCATCCCCGGCGTGCAGATGCCGCATTGGGCGGCGCCGTGGCGCAGGAAGGCGCGTTGCAGATCATCCAGAGCCCCTTCGGACGCCAGGCCCTCGACAGTGGTGATGCGCGTGCCCGCCGCGCGGGAGATGGGCACGAGGCAGGCACAGATCTGTGCGTCGTCGATCAGCACCGTGCAGGCGCCGCAATCGCCGGCGTTGCAGCCGATCTTGGTGCCGGTGAGGCCGAGGTCGTCCCGCAGCACGTCGGCGAGGCGGCGCATCGGCGATGAAACGACCGACAGGGGGTGCCCGTTGAGGATGAAGGCGATGGCTGTGGTCATGCGGCGTGGGCCTGTGGGCGGGCGAGGCCGCGCACGGCCCGTTGCACCAGGACGCGGGCCGCCTCGCGCCGGTAGGCGGCGGTGGCGCGGATGTCGTTAAGTGGAGTGATGCAAGCGAGATGCGCGGGGGCAATCGTGGCCTCGGCGCAGATCTGGCCCTCCAGCGCCCGGGCCAGATGGGGAAGCAGCACCGCGCGGGGGCCGCAGGCGCCGATGGACACGCGGGCAGCCTGGATGCGATCGCCGTCGAGCCTTGCCCAGGCGGCCACCATGGCGATCGAGATGACGAGATAGGCGCGCGCGCCTAGTTTTTCGAAGCCGGAGACGCCGCCCTGGTCAGGGATGTGCAGCCCGATGGCGAGTTCGTCGGGCCGGCAGGCGGTGCGCCTGGGGCCGAGGGTGAACGCCGCGAGGGGCACGATGCGCCGTCCGCGCAGGCTGGCCAGTTCGACCGATGCGTCCAGCGCCAGCAGGCACGGCACGCCATCCGCGGCGGGGCTGGCGTTGCACAGGTTGCCCAGGATGGTTGCGGCATTCTGGATCTGCACGCCGCCCACCTGCCGCGCGGCCTGTTTCAGCGCGTTGAAATACGGTGGCAGCGGGGATTGGATCACGTCCGTCCAGGTGGCGAGGCATGGAATCCACCAGCCATCTGGCCTGCGCGTGATGGCGCGCAGGCCAGGGAGGGCGGTGATATCCAGGATCGCTTCGTGCGGTTGCGGCACAGCGCGGAGGGGATAGAAATCCGTGGCGCCGGCCAGCACGGTTCGAGGCCCATCCGCCAGCGCCGCCAGGGCCTGCTCCAGATGCGCAGGCCTGTAATATGACTCCATGCATGGACCTTGTTCTACCTGAACCGGAACGGTCGGCTGTAAGGGGCGTTCAAGTCAAATTCCGCATTCGCGCGGACAATGGGATGCCGGTCGCGCTGGGGTAGGGTGGCTGCCGTGCCAAAGCGGGCGTTTCCAGCCTCCACAAAGACGTCTATATGGCTGTAGTGCCAGAACCGGCCCAGTTTCCCGCGGCACCAGGCCACGCTGAACACTCGAAGGTTGATGAATGTCCGATAGTCTCGACGACCGCCTTGGCAAGCAGAAGGCCGCCGGCTCCGCCAAGCAACAGGCGTATCTGCAGGCGATGCGCGACCGGGTTGCGCGCGAAGATGCCGAACGGATGGCCCAACGCATTCCGCGGGCCCAGGCCTATTTCGCCGATATGAAGACCGCGATCGCCACCCGCATCGGCCAGCTTGCCCGCGCCAAGAAGGGCCAGCCGGGGCTTGAATCGCTGGTGCCGTTCCCGGTTTCGAACGAGTTTGACGGCACCAAGGTTGAAGGTCGCGATGTGCGGCTTGCAGCCGACACAGGGCACGGCGTGTGGCTGGAATTCGTCGAATGGGGCAAAACGAACGGGCTTGCAGTCGATATGGTGGTACTTGACGATGGCCACTTCGGTGTGCGCGTCGCCGTGGGCTGATCTTCGATAAGCGGTCCGGCCAGGAAACGATAAGTTCTGGAACCAATAAGTTTGGGGAACGATAAGGCTGAAGGAACGTTACGGCCGCAGATACGGTGAGAGTAATTGATGGCTGACCGCCTGCCGTTTCGCACAAGTGTCATAGCCCGTCTTGTAGGCTTTCGTCATCTGTCGGCCATTGTGTTGCAGCGCTTCCTGGACGATCGCTGCCTGATCGGTGCGTCGGCACTCAGCTACACCACGATTGTGTCGATGGTACCGCTCACCGCCATCGCGTTGGTGGTATTTTCCGGCTTCTCCCAGTTCGGCAGGGCGCGTGACCGGCTGCTGGGCCTGATCTTGGAAAACTTCGCTCCCGATATCGGCGATGGCGCGGTGGCGTGGTTCACCTCCGTCGCCGGAAACGCTGCGCAGACCACCGCCATCGGTGTGCTGGCGCTGGTTGTGACCTCCATTCTGTTGCTGGCGACGGTGGAGGAGCACCTGCATTTCATCTTCCGGGTCACGAAGCCCCGAGGCTGGGGGCAGCGCGTGCTGGCGTATTGGACGATCCTCACGCTGGGACCCATCCTGATCGGGGTACTGCTGTCTGTCTCCGGCGCCGTTGACGAAGCTGTGCTGGCGCTGGGGCTGCATCCGGTGGCGAAAAACAGTGCTGCGCAGGCGTGGTCCGAAGGGCTCCGGCACCTGATCGCGCCGGCGCTCGAAATCACGGTCTTCACGCTGCTGTATCGGCTGATCCCGAACCGGCATGTGATCTGGCGCGCCTGCCTCGGCGGCGGCGCACTGGCGGCGTTGCTGCTGGAGATTCTGAAGCTTGGCTTTGGGCTCTATATCGCGCGCATGTCGTCCTACAGCACGATCTACGGCGCGCTGGCGGGCGTGCCGATCGCTCTGCTGTGGATGTATATCTTCTGGGCCGTGGTGCTGCTGGGTGCCGAAGTCGCGGTGTGCGTCGCCGATGCGGAGGCCGCGCGTGCGGACGCAAAGGTTTATGTTGAAACACCCGTGTCAGCCGGTGTGTGATAGAGCCCGGAGGGTGTTGGCCGATGAATGCAACCTGGCATGTGCTGTTGAGCGGAACGCTGACCTTCGGGGTGCCGTTGGCCCTGGCCTTGCGAGAGCTGGTGCTGCTGCGGCGCCCGCCCGGCGGCGCCTGGCCTGGCGATGGGCCGAAGACGCCGGCGCCATTGCCGATACCGCCGCAGTCGCCCCGGTCCCTGCCGGATTGCCTGATCCCCAGGCTGGTGCAGACGCCCGCGAAGGCAAGGGTGCCGGAACTGGTTTGATATGCGGGCCGGGCTGGCCGGCGGCGGCGCGCAAAACCAAGGTTCTGATACCACGGGTTGCGAGCAGCAAGACTTGGCATAAGGAGCCCCGAGCCCTGCATGGTCATGGCGCAACGAGGTCCTGGAACAGGCCGGATCTTCGGGAGAAGAAGCGGCTGTAGTGCTGGTCGCATGAAAGCACGTGGCTCCAGCGGCTTTGCATGTGCTGGTTTTCGGCGAAAAAGCGGGCTTGGTGTTCCGGCTTGAAATCGCTGCCGCGGCTGAGGCTTTCGCGATGCTCGGCCAACACCTCCGGCGTCCAGACGATCCGGTGGCCGGATTCCCCGATTTTCAGGCACAGGTCGACATCGTTGAACGCAACCTGAAGGTTGGCCGCGTCGAACCCACCGACTTCGTCGAATGCGTCCCGTCTGCACAGCATGCAGGCGGCCGTCACGGCCGAAAGATCTTGTGCGCAGATCGCACGTGCCATGTAGCCGGGATCATCGGCGGCCAGCCCGCGATGGGCGTGATCGGCCACCCCTCCCACGCCAAGCACGACGCCTGCGTGCTGCACGAGATCGTTGGGATAGAGCAGCTTCACGCCCACGATGGCAACACGGGGGTCGGCCTGCGCTTCGCCCACCATCTGGGCCAGCCAGTGCCGGTCGCGCACGAACACGTCGTTGTTGAGAAACAGCAAATACTGTCCCGCACTGGCGGCGACGGCTGCGTTGTTCAGTTCGCTATAGTTGAAGGCGCGCTCCACCCGGATCACCCGCACCTGCGGCAGGGCGTCCATCTCGCGGGCGAAGGCTGCGGCTTCGGCGGAGACGGACCAGTTGTCGACCAGGATGATCTCGAAGTTGGCGTAATCGGTGCGCGCGCGGATCGCATCGACGCAGGCGCGGGTGAGCGGGATATGTTCGCGGTAGGGGATGATGATCGACACGCGGGGCGCGTCCTTCGGCACGGCCCAGTCGATCGCATAGAATGTGGCCTCGCGTGGCGAGCGGACGGTACCCTGCATGCCGCGCCGCGCCAGTGCGTCCGAAATCGCGGTGACGCCGGCCTGCACCGCGTAGGATTTGCTCTTGCCCGCAGCGGCCGTGGAGGTTGGGGTCTTGCGCCAGTGATAGAGGATGTCGGGCACGTGGTGGATCTGGGCGGGAGGGGTGATTTCAGACAGGCGCAGGATGAGGTCGTGGTCCTGCGCGCCGTCGCAGGCCTGGCGCAGGGGGCCGGCGGCGCGAAGTTGGCGGGCCTCGACGAACAGCAGGTGGCACACATAGTTCTGTGACAGCAGCAGGCGATCGTTCCAGTCCGGCTTCAGATTCGGTTCGGAATGAATGCCGGCATCGTCGATCTTGTCCTCGTCGCAGTAGAGCAGCCGCGCGCCGGTGCATTGCGCGGCCCCGAGCATCAATTCGATGGCGCGTGGCGACAGCAGATCGTCATGGTCGAAAAAGGCCACAAAGGCGCCGGTGGCATGTGCGATGGCGTGATTGGTGGCGCCGGAAATGCCGGCATTCTCTGCCAGCAGCATGGGCCGAATGCGACCATCGGCGGCGGCGAAGGCGGCGATCAAGGCATCCAGCTCGGGTCGCTGGCTGCAGTCGTCGACGATGATCAGCTCCCAGTTTTGGTAGCTTTGGTCGAGTACCGACTGCACGGCAGCGCGAAAATCCGCCAGCCGCGGCCGGAAGGTGGGGCAGATGAGGCTTACCAGCGGGCGCGCCACCAGCAACACGGGCGGACGGTCCTGCAGACGTTGCCGGTAGCGTCGCGCCCAGCCGTCGTAGCAGGCGAGGTTATGCTGCTCGGCGGGAAGCATCGCCCTCAGTTGCGCCCGCAGCGCCCACATCTGGGTGAAAAGCTGGTCGGCCATGCCCAGCATGTCACGCACTTGGCGATAGGTGTCCAATGCCGGGAAATGCGCGAGATAAGGACTGCCCTTCAGCTCGGGCCCATCCGGCAGAACGCGAAAGCGCAGGTCCAGGCTGCGGCCGGCGACCAATTCGATGGCGGGGACGAACGAAAAGCCGCAATTGGGGTTGCAGTCATGCCTCTCGGCCACGTCGGCGCGGAACTGGTTGGCGATCACCTGGCCGATGGGCTGGTCGCGAAGGGTGATGAGGACGGTCATGCTGCCGCTGCGGCGGTTGGCGGCGTGATCGTGGTGCAGTACCCAGCCGCGGATGGCGCCTTCGTGCAGCCCGTCCACCTGGCCGGAGATGCTGCTGGCGGCGAAGCGGAAACTCCAGCTGGGCGCCTCGGCGCCGGTGGCCGAGCGGACGGTCTGGCCGTCCAGCCCGCGCAGGCTCAGCACATGGGAGCAGTCGTCGCAGTAGCGGCTGGGGATGGTGCGGGTGTAGCCGACCTGGGCGTGGGGGTGGCCGGCATGGCGAACGTCTGCCCGCAATTCGTCGGCGGTGAAGCGTTCCACCTCGGTGCCGTCGATCACCATCGCCAGCACCGTGGATGCTGCGACGTCGGCTTCGTCATAGGCCCAGCCGGACAGCAGCCCGTCGGTCAGCCGGTCGACCGTCACGATGAGGCTGGTTTCAGCCCTTGGCGTGCGGGTTTGGGGTGCGTCGGCGCCGATGATCCAGCAATGCGACCACACCCGCGTGGCGGGGTCGCACAACAGAAGTTCGCTTCCGTCGTCGTGAAAGAAGGCGATGCTGTGCGGTTTGCGGTCCTGAAAGCGGGCGGGGATGTCGATGGAAAATCCCACATGTGCCGTGGGATAGCCGCCGGCTATCACGTCAGCGCGGAAGATCGAGGCGATGATGCACTGTTCGTTGCCATCGTCGATCCGCACCAGGAACGGCACCGGCTCCAGCGGGGTGGCGGCATCGTGCATCCAGCCCGCCACCAGGTCCGTCTGCAGGCGGTCGATGAAGCCCACGACATCACGCGTGGCGCGTTGCGCCAAGATATGTGCGCTGACGTCATCCATTCAGGTGAAACTCCAACAACCGGCACGACGTGCCGTTGCGGTGGATGCCGAAGGCTGCGTCGCCCAGGCGGAATTCCAGGTGGTGGGGCGCGCCGTCGCGGTAGCGGTCCGGGATCGTGAACCGGAACCCGGATCGTTCCGGATAGCCGGCCTGCAAGAGGTCCGGCCGTGCGTGGCGGCAATCGATGTCGCCGATGCTGCGCCCATCGATGCTGGCCGTGAAGCTGAGGGCAGCGTCTGGCGCCGTGCGGTCGAACGCCCAACCGGTGGCCGCACCGTTCTCGATGGCGTCCAGCACGCACAGGATGCGCTGGTCCGGCGCTTCGTGCCGTGCCGCCAGGAAGGCGGCTACGGCTGTGGCATGGGGAAGGGCGGTGCGGTCCTCGATCTCGTTGCGGTCATAGACGGCGAACTGCGCCCTATGTCGAGGGTCGGCGCCGAGCTGGCCGCGGGCCAGGCGGCGGTTCCAGTGCGCGGCGGACCGAAGGAAGTAGTGATTGACGCGCCATCCTTCGTGACGCGCGGTGCCGGGGGCCACGAGCCCTGGGCTGTCCCATACCACCTTGGTGCCATCGGCATGGACGGTCTCGCCGGTCAGCTCGAACGCATGCGGATTGAGCACGCGGGTGACCGCATGCGGGCGGACGATCGACTTCACGTGGCGGTTGACGCCGAAATCGAAGGCACTGCGTCGGGTCAGCGTTGCCATCACCGCGCCTGGCGGCAGCACGGCGTGGCCGGCCGTTCCGAAAACCAGCCAGTTCAGCGCAACGCCGGCCGCGGTTTCGTGTCGCTGCAGCAGGGCCGCCAGGGTTTGCCCAGGTTTGGGCATCAGGAATTCGTCGGCGTCGAGAAAGCCGATCCAGTCAAAATCAGCGCCGTGCCGGGCGAGACAGTCGCGATAGGCGGCGTTCTGCCGTTCGCGGGACTGGTCGGCCCAATCGTGCAGGATGATGGAAATATCGCTTGGCAGGGCATCGAGGGCGGCCCGCGTGGCGTCGGTGGATTGGTGGTCGTAGACAATGAGCGTACCGAAGCCCACCAGGTGGTGATGGATGGCCCATTCGGCGATGTCGACCGCTTCGTTCTTGACGATGAGGCAGGCGGCGGTGCGGATCATGGCGTGAGCGGCCCCTCTCGTCAGGCGGTCCCCGACATTAGGGGGACTGGTGCGCGGCGGCGGGAATGGGGCGTCAAACCCTGGAGTGACGGCGGCGAATAATGCGTCAATGCCAAGGCAACACGCATGGGCGCGCTGGCATGGTCATTGTTCCGCTGATGGCCGATATCGCGGTATTCCTGGCCATGGCGGCGTCAACCGGACGCTGATCTAGATCATGATGCGTTTGGGTTGCTTCACCCAAACGCATGAACATGATCGGTAAAACAAAGGCTAGAGCGTCATGATTTTGATTCTACCCAAAATCATCACGCTCTAATCGATCAGTTTCTTATCATCGATGGTGAGCGACACGATCAATCCCAACGCGGTCCACGAATATTCGATTGACCCGCCCAACTGACGCTCCATCGTGCGTTTGACGAGTTTCGTCCCGTAACCCGGCACGCCGGTCGGCTCGACCACCCTGGGGCCGCCGCGTTCGGTCCAAACTATGATCACCTGATCATGATGGGGTGCGCAAGAAACGTCGAGCGTCCCAGAATCCACCGAAAGCGCGCCATATTTCAACGAATTGGTTGCAAGCTCGTGGATGACGAGTGACAGGGTTTGCGCGGCGGCCTCACCCACGCCCATCCGCGGCACCGCAACACGAATTCGCCCGCTGAATGCCCCCAGATCGTCGTATGGCGCGAGCAGCACCGTCAGAAGATCGCCGAGCAACGCGGCTTTGCCCTCGTTGCCCGGCAAGGGTCTCACCAGATCATGCGCTCGCCCCAACGCCTGTAGGCGCTGCGTCAATTCGCGCGTCATATCCTGGACGTTTCCTGTGGAGCGCGACGTGATGGAGGCAAGCGTTGCCGCGATCGCAAGGAGATTTTTGACCCGGTGGCTCATCTCCCCCGCGAGCAGCTCGTTCCCCTCCTCCGCCTGCTTGCGGACAGTGACGTCCAGGAAAACGCCATACATCGTCCGCTTGCCGATATCCGCGTCGCTTCCCTGGCCACGCGTTGAAACCCAACGCACATCCGATCCGACAAGGATGCGAAAGTCCGTCTCATACGGTCCGACAATCGCTCGCGTCGCGTTGAACGCCTCCCGCACCCTGTCACGATCAGCGGGGTGGATGCGTTCTGACAGGTCCTCGAAACGCAAATCGTCGCGTGGCGCTATCCCCCAAAGCTGATAGCCCTGAGCGTCCATTGTCAGCCGGTCCGTGTCGACGTGCCACGACCATAAAGCGACCCCCGCCGCAAGGACGGCCTGACGAAGATGCTCTTCATCCCATTTGTTCAGCTCACGCTGCTTCATCGAAACTCAATACCTTCTCGGGCTTATTGCAACCTGCCCGTCGTTGCGGAACTGTACATTTTATTTTCAGGCGCTGATCGGGCTTATCAGTTCGACCCGATCACGTCCCAAAAAATCCTGCCCAAGCGTAGAGATTTGGAGGCGACAGAGCAGGGGCAGAATTGAATTTTGAAGAAAGAACCTCAGCCTTCTGCGGCGTATTGGCGGATGGGGTGGGATTCGAACCCACGGAACGCTTACACGTTCGGCGGTTTTCAAGACCGCTGCCTTAAACCACTCGGCCACCCATCCCTTGCTGGGAACGGCAAACTAGCGAAAGGCCTCGGCAGCGGCAATGAGCGATGTGCTCGCTCGCGGGGTGGCATTCCCCGGTCTGTCACGGCGGCCGCGTGTTTCTTGCACAAAAA
>JBBROR010000005.1:0-32297 GCA_038229175.1 Acetobacterales bacterium
AGCTGCCTTGTCGCTGGTGGTCGCGCTGCCGTTGACGGCACTCGCTAGCTCCTGGCTCGTCTTGTCGATGAAGGCAGATGCCTGGTCGGATGGGGTCTGCGCCCATGCCATGCGCGGAAGAGTGGCCACGGCTATGGCGAGGGCAATGCCACCAAGGATTTGGCGACGGGAAAGAAGAATTGGCTGGATCATGAGAGGTGCTGCTTCGAATTCAGATGTCATGGCTTGCTCGCTCCCGCAGTGCGAGCTGGCTGTGGGAACCAGGCGGGCACTGTGGCGGCGTTGTCTTCGCGTACCGTCTCGATCTGGGATGCGCGACGCTGCCGGTAAAGACTGCGGATGGTGGCATACGGGTCCAGCGCCTGGCTGGTGATCTTGTCCAGATCGTCCAGCACCGCAGCCCGCCCATCCAACGCGGCAACGCCGGTCTTGGCGTAGCCCAGCGCATCCACCGTGGGGCCGCGGCCGATCCAGGAGAACGGGTTCATTGCGTAGTCGACGCCCAGACCACCGGCTTCACGCGGGCTGGACGGGCCGAACACCGGCAGGAACAGGTAGGGGCCGTTGGGAATGCCCCAAAGCGCAAAGGTGATGCCGCCATCCGCGTCGTGGTCCGGCCAGCCGAGATCGGTCGCCACGTCGAAGATGCCGCCCACGCCGGCGGTGGAATTCAAGAGGAACCGCATCAGCGAGTCACCAGCGCGACGCGGCTTGGCCTCCAGCATGTCGTTGAAGAGTTGGACGGGCATGCCGAGGTTCGCGAGTACGTTACGCGTGTGCCTGCGCACCGTCTCGGGCAGCACGGCGCGGTACGCGATGGCGAGCGGGCGCAGGAGAACGGTGTCGATACCGTTGTTGACCGCGTAGAAAACGCGATTGGTTGGCTCCAGCGGGTCGTTCGTGTCGTTGAACTCCGCCAGTGCGTCTGGGTCGCTCGCAAGCGGCGCGGTGGCGCAGCCGGACAGCATCAGCGGCGCTGCCACCAGCGCTGCCAGAGCAAGCCAAGAAAAATGCGGTCGGCGCATGGACACGTGCATGGAAATCCTTCAGGCAAACAGGGTCGCCGTCCGCGGCAAGGCGCGCCCAAGGGTCATTGTCTGGCCGCACTCTGCCGCATTCTTCGAGCTCGTGCACCGGCTTCTAACACTCCCTGATACACGCGTCATGCACCAAGCAGAGCCGAAAAAGATGAACGAGCCATTACAATCGCCGCAGCTCGGTTGCGTTCCCGTATTTTGAACGTGCATCGGCCACTTGCCTGATGAATGACAAGCTTATAAACATATCTTTATGATCAACGAATCAATGCAGGCGACAGCCATGGACACCGACACGATCTTGCACAATTGGCGTCGCGGCCCGCTTTCCACTGGCCTGCCGCCGTTGGATGCCACCCAGATGCCGCCTGCGCTGTCGTTCGAGTTCATGCCGCCGCGCACGGAGGCGTTGGAGCAGCAGCTTTGGGCGTGCATCCGCCGGCTTGAACCGTTGGCGCCGCGTTTCGTGTCTGTCACCTATGGGGCCGGCGGCAGCACGCAGGAGCGCACCCACGCCACCGTGGTGCGGATCGTGTCTGAAACCAGCCTGATTCCCGCCGCCCATCTCACCTGCGTGGGCGCCTCACGCGGGATGGTGGACGACGTGGCACGGCGCTACTGGGATGCCGGCGTGCGGCATATCGTGGCGTTGCGTGGCGATGTGCCGGGAGGCGGCGCCTATGAGGCGCATCCGGATGGTTACGCCTATGCCTCTGATCTGGTGGCGGGCCTGAAGCGGATCGGCGATTTCGAGATCAGCGTGGCGGCCTATGCCGAGACGCATCCGGAGGCGCTGAGCCCCCAGGCGGACCTGGACAACCTAAAGCGCAAACTGGACGCTGGAGCCACCCGCGCGTTCACGAACTATTTTTTCGAAACAGAAACCTATCTGCGGTTTCTCGACCGATGCCTTGCCGCGGGGATCACGGCGCCGATCGTGCCGGGCATCATGCCTGTGTCAAATTTCGCGCAGGCGGTGAAATTCTCCGCCATCTGCGGCGCCACGGTGCCCGATTGGCTTGGCCACATGTTCGATGGCACCGAGGGCGATCTTGAAACCCGCCGTATGGTGGGCGCAATTGTGGCGGCCGAGCAGGTGCGCCTGCTGCGTGCCAACGGGATTGACCAGTTCCATTTCTATACGCTGAACCGTCCAGACCTTACCTACGCGATCGCGCATGTGCTTGGGGTACGACCGGTGCCACAGGGTATAAGCGCAACCGCATAGTTCGCGTTTTTGTGCTCTGCGGTGTGATGTTTGTCACATCGTTTTCGAAGATGCTGCGCCATGATCCTGCCATCGACGCCAGTGGCTGCGTCGATATGACAGAGGTGGAACCATGGCAACGCATGTTCAGATTCGCATTCGTTCTCTCGTTATTGGGGTGCTGCTGGTGGGTGCTGCCGCGAGTGCCGCGGCACTGGCGCGCCATACTGAAATCCATCAGACCGCCGCTTGCCTGGCGGTTGCCGATGGCGTCTGCCTGTCGGGCAGCACCGAATGGGTGGCCCAGGCCGCCGCGAAATCCGCCGCTCGGGGCACCACCATGCTGGCGATGTCTGGCGACGCGTTCTGAGACCACGCCACCCTGCCTCGCCGGGGAGGAATTGGGAGGTTTGGACCGCTACGGGCGCTGCCGCAGCCGATACAGCGGCCCGAGCAGGAACGGGCTCATGAACAGCGGGATCTGCACCAGCGCGAAGAACAGCGCGATGCGGCGGTCGGCACCTGCTGGCAGCACGGCGAGATACAGCGCCATGTTGCGGTTGCCTGCCATCAGGCCCACGGACGCCGCCTGTCGGAAGCCGAGGCGCAGGAAGGTGAGCATGGTGAGCAGGTTCAGGCCGAAATCCGTGACGAACGCCGCGATCGTGGCCATCAGAACCCAGGTCGGGTTCGAAACCAGTTGGTCGCGCATGCCGTCCATGACGGCAAAGCCGTAGAGCACCACGAGCCAGACGACGGCGCCGTCGAGCGCCGGGCCCATCGGCACCAGGCGCTGGGGGCCGATCAGCCGGCGCAGCAGCAATGAGCCCATGAGCGGCAGGCCCACCACCAGCGCGAGACGACCCATGAAGGCCGGCACCGACAGATGAAGGTCTATACCGGTCAGCAAATGCGCCATTGGTGGGCCGGTCAAGGGCACGATGAAGATGCTGGCCAGTGTGGCGAGCAGCGTCAGTTCCGGGTCTAGCCCGACCAAACGGGCGAAGGCGGCACCGGACGTGGCGGCAGCTCCGGTGGCGAAGATGACCACCGCGGCCGATGTCGGCTCGTCCAGCGGTGTCAGTGCCACCAGGCCCGCGGCGATGATCGGCGAGATGAGCATCTGGAACACGACGATGACGGCAAGCTTGCCCGGGCGCCGCAGATGACCGAATGCCTGCGGGATATCGACACGCAAGAGCACGAGTGTGACCAAAGCCACCACGTTGGGCGTGATGAACCACACCATCGCATGCGCCAACGCCGGCGCCAGGACACCACCGAAAATGCCGATGGCAAGCAGCGCAGAGCCATGCCGGGCGGACCAGGACAGAAATTCGCCAATCACCTTGGTCACGTTCGCCACATGTTCTATATCCCGGTCTCACTCTTGGATCTTACAGCGCCCTTTATGAGCGACTACCTCTCCCGCCTGAACCCCGAACAACGCGCGGCTGTCGAGCATGTGGATGGGCCGCTGCTGGTCCTGGCCGGCGCTGGCACGGGCAAGACACGCGTGCTGACCACGCGGTTTGCGCATATTCTGCTGACCCGGCGGGCGTTCCCCAGCCAGGTTCTGGCGGTGACATTCACCAACAAGGCGGCGCGCGAGATGCGCGAGCGGGTGGGGGCGATGCTGACGGAGCCGGCCGAGGGGCTGTGGCTGGGGACATTTCACGCGCTGTGCGCCCGCATGCTGCGTCGGCATGCCGAGCATGTGGGGCTGACCTCCAGCTTCAACATCTTGGATACCGACGACCAGTTGCGCTTGCTGAAGCAGGTGATGGAGGCCGCGCGGATCGACACCAAGCGTTGGGTGCCGCCGGCGCTGATGGCCATTATTCAGCGGTGGAAGGATCGCGGGCTGACGCCGGCGCGGGTGACGGCGGCTGAAGACACCGACTTTGCCGGTGGCCACGCCATTCAGCTATACACGGATTATCAGGCCCGGTTGCGCGCGCTGAACGTGGCCGATTTCGGCGACCTGATGCTGCACATGGTGGAGATCCTGCGCGGGCATTCGGACATCCTGGCCGAATACCACCGCCGGTTCCGCTACATTCTGGTGGACGAGTATCAGGACACCAATACGGTGCAGTATCTGTGGCTGCGGCTGCTGGCGCAGAAGCCGGGCGGTGGACCTCAGAATATTTGCTGTGTCGGTGATGACGATCAGTCGATCTATTCGTGGCGGGGCGCGGAGGTGGAAAACATCCTTCGGTTTGAGCGCGATTTTCCGGGTGCGGGCGTTGTGCGCCTGGAGGCGAATTATCGCTCGACTGCACCGATTTTGGCCGCTGCGGCGGGCTTGATCGCGCATAATGAGGGGCGCCTGGGCAAAACCTTGCGTCCGGGGCGCAACGATGCGTCCGGCGAGAACGTGCAGGTGGTTGGGCTGTGGGACAGTGAGGAAGAGGCCCGGATGGTGGGCGACCGGGCTGAGAGCCTGCATCGCGGTGGGCATAAATTGTCGGAAATGGCGGTGCTGGTCCGGGCCGGGTTCCAGACGCGGGCTTTCGAGGAGCGGCTGATCGTGCTGGGGCTGCCTTATAAGGTGGTGGGCGGATTGCGGTTCTATGAGCGGGCCGAGATCCGCGATGCGATCGCCTATGCCCGCCTGGTGCAGCAGCCGGCCGACGATCTGGCGTTCGAGCGTATCGTGAACACGCCGCGTCGTGGCGTGGGCGGTGGCGCTTTGAAGACCTTGCACGAGACGGCGCGCGCCCGTGACACCGGGCTGGTGGATGCGGCGGCCTATCTGGTGGAGACCGGGGGGCTGAGGGGCAAAGTCCGGGAAGGGATTTCGGCGCTGCTGTCCGGCTTTGTTCGCTGGCGGGAGGTGGTTGCGCGCGACGGCCACGTGCTCGCCATGCAGACCGTGCTCGATGAGAGCGGCTATATGGAGATGTGGAAGGCCGACAAATCCGCCGAGGCGCCGGGGCGGCTGGAGAATTTGAAGGAATTCGTGCGCGCGCTGGCCGATTTCGACACTTTGGGCGGCTTTCTCGATCACGTTTCGCTGGTGATGGAGAACGAGGAGCGCACCGATACCGATCGGCTGAGCATCATGACGATGCATGGCGCCAAGGGCCTGGAATTCGATACCGTGTTCCTGCCCGGTTGGGAGGAGGGACTTTTCCCGAGCCAGCGCAGCATGGACGAGACCGGGTTGAAGGGTCTCGAAGAGGAACGCCGGCTTGCCTATGTCGGCATCACCCGCGCCCGCCAGCGCGCCATCATCAGCTACGCGGCCAACCGCCGCATCTATGCCAACTGGCAAAGCTCCATCCCCAGCCGGTTCATTGATGAGCTGCCGGAGGAGATGATCGAACGCTCGGGCAGCGCGCAGATCCAGCGCGAGCGGATGCTGGCAGCGCCGGTGTTCGGCAGCGCCTTTCCGCTCGTGGCGCGGCGGGCACACACGATCGAGGCATGGGAATCAAAGGCGCGCGCGCCGCAGACCACGCGTTTCGAGATCGGAGCGCGGGTGTTTCACCAGAAATTCGGCGGCGGCACCGTGACCGCCGTGGATGACGACAAGTTGGATGTTGATTTCGACAAGGCTGGCAGCAAGCGCGTGGACAATCGTTTCGTGGACCTGACATGACAAAGCACCGGCTCGCCCGCCACGCCGTGTCGCTTGAGACCATCAGCGTGACCATCCCCGAAGACGCGCTGGAGGCCTATGAGGCGGCGCTCGGCGAGGCCTGCGGCACGATCGGGTTCTTTCTTGATGAGGCCACGCGGATGTGGACCGTCGAAGGCGTGAAGGATCGCGGCACGTTCGAGGATGAGCTGCGGGCCGGCCTGGCCATTGCCGGCATGATCACGGGGATTGATCCTGAAATCTCGCGCACCGAGACGCCGGCGGATGGCTGGCTGGCACGCACCCGGTCCGCCTTTCCCGAGCAGCTTGTGGGGCATCGCTTTGCCATTCGCGGCACGCATCTAACGGAGCCGGCCGCGTTCGGCCGCATTCCGGTCACGCTCGATGCCGGGGTGGCGTTCGGCTCGGGCGAGCACGGCTCCACGCAAGGCTGCCTGCGCGCGCTGGAAATGGTGGCCTATCGCAAGCCGCGCCGCATTCTCGATCTTGGCACCGGCTCTGGCATTCTGGCGATGGCGGCGGCGAAACTGCTGCGGCGGAAGGTTTTGGGCACCGATATCGATCCGTGGTCCGTCCGCACCGCGCGGGACAATGCGCGGCGAAACCAGTTGCACGCGCGGATGGCGTTTCTGCGTGCCGATGGCTGGACGAGCCCGGTGCTTTCAGCGCATGCGCCCTACGATCTCATCTTCGCCAACATCCTCGCCCGCCCGCTGACGCTGATGGCCAAGCATCTTTGCGCCAATCTTGCGCCTGGGGGCACTGCCATCCTGGCTGGATTGCTGACCAGCCAGGTGAACTGGGTGAAGGGCGCGCATCGGCTGCGGTTGGAGCGGGTGTTGACCGAGGGCCGGTGGGCAACGTTGATCCTGCGCCAGGCCGGTTGACGATCAAACTGTCAACGCCCTTTCGGCGTGTCAGCACCGGCCCTGATTTGCACGGCGCGCGCAAGCTTGCTGGCCAGCTCGGTCCGGCGAAATGGCTTCAACACGATCCCTGCCGGCGACGCCGCCTCCATTCGCGCCATCGAGTAGGGGTCGGCTGCGCCCGTTAAAAACACGATCTGCGCGTCCGTGCAGTTCCGCATGGCATTGGCCGCATCGATCCCGTCCATCAGCCCTTTGATGTTGACATCCATCAGCACGATATCCGGCTGGCATTGGCGCGCCAGTTCCAGCGCCCGCTCCGCTGTGGCGGCGGAGCCTACCACTTCGTAGTTCAACCGCCGCACCACGGATGCGATCGTCATCGCCATCAACTCCTGATCTTCGACAATCAGAATTCGCTTCCCCGTCCCCGGCATTCGGCCCCCTGACACGCTCGCATCCGGACAGGGTGTGCCGATAAGATGAACAAAGGCTGAACATCGCAACGCCGCTGCAGAATCATACGCGTTTGTAGGTCAGCCCCTTCGCCCGCCCGCCATTGACGAACAAGGCGGCAATGCCGCCATCGGCGTCGCGCTTGACCTGCGCATCCAGCCATCCCTGGAACAACACGCTGGGCATGTGCAGGCGGATCACGTCGCCTTGGACGGCCTCCACCCGCCATCCCTCGGTGCGCACGACCGGGCCTTGCACCGATACCGCTTCGCCGGCGATCGCCCACGTTGCATCCATGTCTGCACAGAGATATTGACCGTCGAGCCTTTCCGGCAGTGCCGCAGCTGGCGCCACGCGGGCAAAATTCTGCACGTGGCCGGATGGAAGCTCAACCTCCAGCGCATCGTCCAGCCGGCGGATCAGCAGGGCGAACGAGCCCTTGCCGGCCACGAGCCTTCCGTCTTCGGCGGCCTTGACGATCATCTGGTTTCCGTTGGCCCCCACCGTTATTTGCCCCTGGGCGTCCACCGCCACATCGAGCGTCATCGGGCCGGTGGCATCGAGGTAGCGGCCGGCGATCGGTGCAAGCGCGGTGGCCTCTGGCATACGGGGCACCGGGTGGACGCCCGGCTTTCCGTCCAGCAGCATGTCCAGCGTGGCGAATGCCAGTTGCGCGGGGTCGATGCCGCCGCTGTTGGCGATGGCGATCACCGTGGTCCGCTGTTCCGGGGCGCGCAGGAAGGCGGTGCGGAAGCCCGGCCACAGGCCGCCATGGTCTTCGGTGCGGACGCCGCGATGTTGGCAGACAACCAGGCCGCGCGCGTAGCCGTTGAGGTGGCCGTTGGTGAAATCTGCCTGGGCCGTGAGCCCGGCCCGATCGGCCAGCCCGCTCTCCAGCGCCTGGTCCCACAACGCGAGGTCGGCCACGGTGGAGACCAGCCCGCCTTCGCCGCCGAGGGGAAAAGCGTGGGGCGCCTTGGTGAAGCTGCCGTCAGGCTGGGGCAGGTAGCCCTGGGCCAGGTTTGGCACCACCTCGCCGGTGGTGGGAGTGAGGCGTGTTGCGTTCATGCCGAGCGGTGTGAAGAAGTGGATTTGCAGGTAGTCTTTCAGCGACATTCCGCTGACCCGCTCGACGATTTCGCCGGCAAGGAGGAAGTTGCTGTTACTGTAGAGGAAGCGTTCGCCAGGCGGGAAGTTGGTGCCGGTTTGCCTGTAGATGCCCGCGAACAGGTCCTCCCGTCGGGCCGGCATGCTGAGATCCATGCCGCCCTGGCGCATAATCTCCAGCATGTCGCGCAGGCCGGACATGTTGCGCATGATCATGTCGATGGTGATGGCCCCAAGATCAGGCATGTCGGGCAGATGGGTGCGAATGTCGTCGCTTGTGGACAGCTTCCCCTCGGCGGCCAGCTTCAGGATCGCCGCGCAGGTGAACTGCTTGCTGACCGAGGCGATCCGAAAGCTGGTGGTGGCGGAGATCGGTGCACCCAATTCCAGGCTGGCCATGCCGGCGCTGCGATGCGCCACCAGGGAACCATCCTGCACCACGCCGATCGTGGCGCCGGGCGTGGTGGCGGTGAATGCCGCCAGGATGTGATCAACGCGTCGTTCAAGTTTCATCAGGGCCAGGTTCATAGCGTTCTCCATTCGACTGAAATCATTTTAACCGCGGCACAAAGCCACGCGCGACCACGCATGATGGTTCATCCGGCACCATTCAAAAGGGGCAAGAATTCCGCTGCCGTGGCGTAGGAGGCCTGCGCCCCGAACCGCGTGACCGATAACGAGGCATAGCGCACGGCCCGTGCCACCGCGGCGTCCACATCGCCTGTTTCCATCAGCGTTTGTGCGAAGCAGCCGATGAAGGCGTCGCCCGCGCCGGTGGTGTCGATCGGCTTCACGGCGGGGGCTTGCACATGCGCCACGCGGTCCCGCGTGACCAGCATCGCGCCGTCGGCCCCGAGGGTTACGATCACGGTGCCGATGCCCTGGCGTACCAGCCGGCGCGCGGCGGCCACCACGTTGTCCATTCGCTCGGTACGCTGGCCTGTCAACACCGCCAGTTCCCGCTGGTTTGGAACGAGGTAGGCCAGGCCTGCGAGTTTGGTGAGATCGAGCCTGCTGGCCGGCGCGGGGTTGAGCAGGACCGGGGCCTGGGCGCGGGCGATGACATCCATGACGGTGTCGATGGGGATTTCGAGCTGCATCACGACAAGTGCCGCGCGGGTCAGCAAAGTCTGTGGAACATCGTGGGTCGTGACATGCGCGTTCGCCCCTGACACGACCAGAATGCGGTTCTCGCCGCCTTGCTCCACCACGATGGTTGCAATGCCGGTCGGGGCGCCGGGTGTGACGGTGACATGGGCCGTGTCCACGCCGCTCGCTTGCAGGGCCCCCATGGCAGCCTGGCCAAACGGATCGTTGCCGACCCGCCCGACCATCACGGCCTTGCCGCCGAGGCGTGCGATCGCCGCCGCCTGGTTGGCGCCCTTGCCGCCGGGCAGCATTGCGAAATGCTGTGCCATCACCGTCTCGCCGCCGGCCGGCATGCGCTCGGTGGTGGTGACGAGATCGGTGTTGATGCTGCCGACGACGAGGATCGTCTGAGACAATCCCTCAGGCCTTTGGCATCACCGGTAGTTTTAGTTCAACCAGCGCGGCCAGCACGCCGGCGCCGTCTGGAATCGCCTCGTCGTTGAAGTTGTAGAGCGCGTTGTGGACGGGGGCGCTGTCTTTCCCGTTGCCGATGTTGATGTAGGCGCCTGGGCAGGCTTCGAGCATGAACGAGAAATCCTCCGACCCCATCACCGCCGGGCCGTTGCGTTCCACGTTCGCCTCACCCACCAGCGTGGCGGCCGCGTCGGCAAACAGGGCGGTCTGCTCGGCATCATTGACCAGCGGCGCGAACAGAAAGCGAAAATCCACTTCCGCCGTGGCGCCAAAGCCTGCGGCGATGTTGGTGGCGAGCGCGCGCATGCGATCTTCCATCTTTTGCATCACCTCGCGCTTGAAGGCGCGGGCGGTGCCGCGCAGCACGGCGGTATCGGGGATGACGTTGTAGGCAGCGCCCGACTCCATCGTGGTGACCGAGAGCACCGCCGTGTCCGTTGCACGCACGTTGCGGGCCACCACGCTTTGCAGGGCGGAAATGATCGAGGCGGCCACCACCACCGGATCGATGCTCTCCTCCGGGCGTGCGCCGTGTGCGCCGCGGCCGCTGATGGTGATGTCGAAGAAGGCACCCCCGGCCATCATGGCACCGGGCCGAATGGCGAATTTTCCCAATTCCAGGCCGGGGCGGTTGTGCATGCCGAACACGCTGCTGCAGGGAAAGCGGGCCAGCAGATCGTCTTTCAGCATCGCCTCGGCGCCGCCCAGGCCCTCTTCGGCGGGCTGGAAGATGAAGTTCACGGTGCCGTTGAAATTGCCTGTCTCGGCGAGGTAGCGCGCGGCCCCAAGCAGCATGGTGGTGTGGCCGTCATGGCCGCACGCATGCATCGTGCCTGGCTTGGTACTGGCGTAGGGTAGGTCGGTCGCCTCCAGGATGGGCAGCGCATCCATGTCTGCACGCAGGCCGATGCTGGACGCGCCGTTGCCTTTTCGAAGCACGCCGACCACGCCGGTGCCGCCGACATTGCGGTGCACTTCGATGCCCCATTCCGCCAGCTTGCCGGCCACGATCTCAGACGTGCGAACCTCCTCGAAGCCGATCTCCGGATGCGCGTGGATGTCGCGGCGGATGGCGGTGAGCTCGTCGTGATAGGCCCGGATCGCATCGGCGGGCGTTTGGGTGGCGGTCATACGCAGGCTCCGTTCATCATGGTGTCATGAAGTGACCTGCATCATGAACCCGGGCCGACGTATCAGGCCAGCCCCCCTGGGCGGTTCAATCGCATGCGTGGCCCAAACGGTGACGCATTGCAGCAATTGCCGCTATGATCCCGAAATCCAAAGACAGGAGCCTCCATGGCCTCGAAAATGATTGCCGTCGATCCGTTCGACATCGTTGTGTTCGGCGCCACCGGCGATCTTGCGATTCGCAAGCTGATCCCTTCGCTGTATCGTCGGGACGCGGACGGCCAGGTGCCGCCCGAGGCCCGCATCATCGGCGCGTCGCGGCGCGCGTTGTCGGACGATGATTTTCGCAAGCTGGCCGCCGACGCGCTTGAGGCGCATGTGGGTGAAAAGGAACGCGACCCCAGCGCGGTGGAGCGCTTTCTGGCGCGCATCTCGTACGTGCAGATCGAAGTGCAGGGCGATGGCGGCTGGGACAGGTTGCGCGAAATTCTGGGTGATTCCAAAAGCATCAGGGTGTTCTACCTCGCCACCACGCCGGAGCTGTTCGGCCCGATCTGCGACAATCTCGGACGGCACGGCCTGACCGATGGCGGGCGCGTGGTGGTGGAGAAGCCGATCGGCAAGAATCTCGAGTCGGCCAAGGCGGTGAACGACGCCATTGGCCGAAACTTTCCCGAGGATCGGGTTTATCGGATCGACCATTACCTGGGCAAGGAGACGGTGCAGAACCTGATGGCGCTGCGCTTTGCCAACGCCCTGTTCGAACCGCTGTGGAATTCGGCCCATATCGACCATGTGCAGATCACGGTGGCCGAGACGCTCGGCGTGGAAAGCCGGGCCGGCTACTACGATACCGCAGGCGCATTGCGCGACATGGTGCAGAACCACATGTTGCAGCTTTTCTGCCTGGTGGCGATGGAGCCGCCGACATCGTTGGCAGCCGATGCGGTGCGCGATGAAAAGCTGAAGGTGTTGAAATCGCTGGTGCCATTGGTGGGCGAGCGCGCCATCGAAGCCACGGTGCGTGGCCAGTATCGTGCCGGCGCCTCGGCCGGTGGCCCGGTTCGCGGGTATCTGGAGGAATTGGACGCGGCCGCCAGCCGCACGGAAACCTTCGTGGCGCTGCGGGCCGATATTGCCAACTGGCGCTGGGCGGGCGTGCCGTTCTACCTGCGGACCGGCAAGCGCCTGGCGGCGCGGGTGAGCGAGATCATGGTGGCGTTTCGGCCCATTCCGCATTCGGTGTTCGGGCAGGGCGCGGGCAGCATCGTTGCCAATCGCCTGGTGATCCGGCTGCAGCCGGACGAAGGGGTGAAACTATGGCTGATGATCAAGGACCCAAGCGCCAGCACGATGCGCCTGCAGCACGTGCCGCTGGACATGAGCTTTGCGCACGTCTTTGCGGGTCGTAGCCCGGACGCATATGAGCGTTTGCTGATGGACGTGGTGCGAGGAAACCAAACCCTGTTCATGCGCCGTGACGAGGTGGAGCAGGCATGGACCTGGGTTGGACCGATTCTGGACGCATGGGCCGCGAGCAGCGATGGCCCGAGGGCCTACACGTCTGGAACCTGGGGGCCATCGTCTGCCATTGCGTTGATCGAGCGGGATCGGCGGACTTGGCACGAAGAGATGGCGTAGCAGGCGCCGGGGATGGCCCGACTGAATTGGCGTAGCAGGCGCCGGGGATGGCCCGACTGAATTGGCGTAGCAGGCGCCGGGGATGGCCCGACTGTATTGGCGTAGCAGGCGCCGGGAATCGCCCGGCGCCTGCTACAATGGCCGGCCGCTGAAAGCGGCCACGCCTGAGGCGTTAGCCGATGAAGCCGCGGCCCATCGTGATGCGGCTGCGGGCGCGCTGGGCAGCGAAATGGGGGTCGAACACGCGGTTCAACTCGGAGCGGTTCAGGCCGATATCGGCCAGTTCGTGCTCGCTGAGCTCATTGAGTTCGGCCAGGACGGCGCGACGACGGGGCATATCCGCGAGCCAGCGCACGGCGTGCAACACGGCTGCGAACACGCCGTTCGACGCGGCGGCATCCGCCAGGCGGGGCTCATCGGCATAGTGAGAGAGGGAAGACGGCATCAGGAGAGCGATCTCCTCCTTGGCAACACGGGCGTTCATCTGTTCAAGTTCCTAGACTAGGTGAGCGGCGTTGGGTGCTGGGCATTGTGCCGATGCATTCCACCGCTCTTGTGCAACGCAACATAGATATTTTGCTTCGACGACAAAGGGACAAGTCCTGCACGCAGCCATGCGTAAAGCGCGGGTCTATATGAAGAGCTATGAATAAACGTTAACGCTGCGATCGGGAATGCGCGCATGATATCGAACAAACTGAAGGAACTTCGCGCGGAACTGCACCCTCTGGGTGTGGATGCCGTGATTGTTCCGCGCGCGGACGAGCATTTGGGTGAATACGTGCCAGCCCGCGCCGAACGCCTTGCATGGCTGACGGGCTTCACCGGCAGCGCTGGCCTTGCCGCTGTGACCACCGACCGTGCCGCCGTGTTTTCCGATGGGCGATATATTCTGCAGATGCAGGCGCAAACCGACCCGGCCGTGTGGGAACGCCGGCATATGGTGGAACAGCCGGCCGCGGCCTGGCTGGCGGCGGCCGGCATCAAGCGTGTGGGCTACGATCCGAAGCTGATCGCCGAGGACGGCCTGAAGCCGTATGTCGATGCCGGGCTTGAGATGATTGCGCTGCAGCGCAACCCGATCGACGCGATCTGGAACGATCAACCGACGCAGCCGCTTGAACCTGCTGTGCCGCAGCCGCTGGTTCTGTCCGGCCGGGATTCCGCCGACAAGCGCGCCGATATTGCCGCCGCCTTGCGCGCGCAGAATCAGGATGCCGCGGTTATCACCGACCCGGCGAGCGTTGCATGGTTGTTCAATATTCGTGGTGGCGACGTGCCGTTCACGCCCTTCGCACTCGGGTTCGCGCTGATCGACAGCACCGGGCTCTGTACGTTGTTCATGGAGGGCGCCAAACTCGCACCACAGATGCGGGCCTGGCTTGGCAACGCCGTGGCCTTGGCGGAGCCTACAGCACTGGGCGGCCACCTGGCTCGGCTGGCGGGCAAGCGCGTGCGGGTTGATTCGAATGCCCAGCCGGCCTGGTTCGCCCAGACCCTGCGCGCCGCCGGCGCCGAGGTGGTGAGCGGCATGGACCCGTGCATGGTGCCGAAAGCCTGTAAGAACGAGGTGGAACGCCAGGGCTCACGCAACGCCCATGCACGTGATGCGGTGGCGGTTGTGCGTTTCCTGCACTGGCTCGACACCGCTGCCGGTGATGCCACCGAGATGTCCGCCGCCGCAAAGCTGCTTGAATTTCGCGCGGCCCAGGACCTGTTTCGTGGCGAAAGCTTTCCCGCCATTTCGGGCGCCGGCGAGCACGGCGCCATCATGCACTACCGCGTCTCGGCGGAAACCGATCGCGCCATCAACCACAACGAGGTCTATCTCATCGACAGTGGTGGCCAATATGCCGACGGCACCACCGACATCACCCGCACCGTCTGGACCGGGCCGGACGCGGTGCCCCCCGTGATCCGCGACCGCTTCACGCGTGTGTTGCGCGGCCATATCGCCATCGACAGCCTGGTATTCCCCGCAGGTCTGTGCGGCCCGCATATCGACGGTTTTGCCCGCGCGGCGCTGTGGCAGGAGGGGCTCGATTTCGATCACGGCACCGGCCACGGGGTTGGCAGCTATCTGTCCGTGCATGAAGGCCCGGTCAGCCTGTCCCGCGCCGCCCGTATGGTGCCGCTGGCGGCAGGCATGATTTTGTCCAACGAGCCAGGCTTTTATGCCCCGGGCAGCTTCGGCATTCGCCTGGAAAACCTGCTGCTGGTGCGCGAGATGGAATTTGCCCATGCCACCAAGTCGTTCCTTGGCTTCGAGACCCTGTCCTGGGCGCCATTCGACCGGCGCATGATCGACATAGCCGCGCTTTCCCCCACGCAACGCCAATGGGTTGACCGCTACCACGCGCGCGTTCACGACATGGTGGCACCGCATGTTGAGCCGGACATTCAGCGCTGGCTGGCACGGGCCTGCGCCAAATTGGACATCTGATGGCATCCGAAACCAAAGACTATGCGCGCGGTTGGCACGCTGCGTTGCAGGCGGCGCGTTATTGGCATGAAGCCCAGGCCAAACGCGCCTTGATCATGGCGCGCCGTGAACGCTTTCCGAAGAATTTGGAGCGTGAGGCCGAGGTGCATCAGCGCTGTGCCGAGCAGATCACGGCATTGGACCCCGAGGACGTTTAGCTACACCCGGCTGCCAAAAGGGTTTCAGCGATAAGATCCGCAGGTGTGGTGTTCGTGGATTGGCAATGGCCGATGGCCAGCGGTAGGATCAGGTGCACGACTCCGTCGCGGGTTTTCTTGTCGCGGCTCATGTGATGCAGCAGCCGGTCCGCGCTGAGCCGGCGGTTGAGGCGGTCGAGCGTGCCGGGTAGGCCGATATCGTTGAAATGCTGCATGACGCGGCTGGTATCGGCCTGTGACACATGGCCGAGCCTTGTGGCGAGCTGGAACGCGAGGCCTATGCCGGCCGCGACAGCCTCGCCGTGCAGCACGGTGCCGTAGCCGCATTCGGCCTCGATGGCGTGGCCGAAGGTGTGGCCGAGATTGAGTAAAGCGCGCCCGTCGTTAGGCTTTTCTTCGCGCTCGTCGTCGCCGACCACCTGGGCCTTGAAGGCGCACGCCCGCAGGATGGCTTCGGCCTGGATATGCCGATCGGCGGCGACGCCCTGGCCTATGATGCGATGGGCGTGGCCTTCGCACCAGCTGAAGAATGCGGCATCGCCGATCAGGCCCGCTTTGGCGATCTCGGCGTAGCCGGCGCGCAATTCGCGGATGGGCAGCGTGGCAAGGGTGGCGGTGTCTGCCAGCACCATGCGCGGCTGGTGAAAGGCGCCGAGCAGGTTCTTGCCCTGGGCCGTGTTGATGCCGGTTTTGCCACCGACAGAGCTGTCCACCTGGGCCAGCAAGGTGGTGGGGATCTGCACGAAGGGCAGGCCGCGCAGGACGGTGGCGGCGGCGAAACCGGCCAGATCGCCCACCACGCCGCCGCCGAGGGCGATGATGGTGGTGCGGCGTTCCACCCGCGCATCCAACATCTGGTGGACCAACCAGGTATATTGCTCGATGCTTTTGGCACGCTCGCCTGGCGGGACGATGATGGCCTGACTGTCGAACCCGGTGGCGGACAGGCCCTGCTGGAGCGTTTCCAGGTGCAAAGGGGCCACGATGCTGTCGGTGACGATGATGCAGCGCTTCTGCGGCAGAACCGGCGCCAGCAGCCCTCCGGCGCGCGCCAGAAGTCCCTCACCGACCACCACATCATAGGCGCCGGCCTGCAATGCCAGCGACAGCCGGCGTGGCGCATTCCAGCCCAGCAGCACATTCAGAACGCGGCCGGTGGTGTGTTCGGGGCTTTCATCGCTGCAATCCACCACAAGATCGGCCTCGGCATAGATCGGATGACGCTTGTCGATCAGGCCCTGGAGAATGCTGGCCGGATCCCCGTTCGCCAGCAGAGGGCGATGCGAGCGCTGCGACACGCGGCGCATGAGTGTGGGCAGTGGCGCGCGTAGCCACAGGCTGACGGCATCGCGGCGGACCGTGGCGCGTGTTTCCGCATCCATGAACGCCCCGCCGCCGGTGGCGAGCACCATCGGCTCCCCCGCCAAAAGCCTGCGGATGACGCGCCTCTCTCCGGCGCGGAACTCAGCTTCGCCGAAACGTGTGAACAATTCGGAAATGGAGCAGCCGGCAGCGAGCTCGATCTCCACGTCCGCATCATGGAATGGCAGGCCCAGCCGAGCTGCCAATCTGCGGCCGATGGAGGTCTTGCCGGCACCCATGAGACCCACCAGCACGATCGACCGCCCCGTAAGGCTGGCGGGTAAAACGGACGTGTCATCTTTCAGTGGGGCATCGGAATGGAGTTCCGGCTTCCCGCCGATTGGCGGTTGGGTGGTGTTGCGTGTCATGACGCCTCACGTTAGCACGACGCATGCAGGCTGCGCCAAGCGGGAGGCGTCTGGGTTTTTGACGCTGGGGGATGTATGGGTCGGCTGTTCTTCGTCGTGTTTGTGTTGGGCCTGCTGCTGACCGGGCTGGGGTTCCTGGCGCTCGGCGCGTTTCCGCCCGAGCCCAAGCTGGCGCCGGTGCACAAGATTATGCCGAACGAGCGTTTCATCCGCGGTGGATAGGCATGTCGAGGCTTTCCTCGAGATGCTGGTGGCCGAGCGCGGGGCCGCGCGCAACACGTTGTTGGCCTATCGGGCCGACCTGGATGATTGCGCCGCATGCGTTGGCAGCCTGGCCGCCGCCGATGTTGAGGATCTGAGGCGTTATCTGGCGGGGATTGGGGCGTTGGGGCTGTCACCGCGCACGCAGGCCCGGCGGCTTTCGGCGCTGAAGCAGTTCTATTTGTTCCTGTTGCGCGAGGGCGTGCGCGCTGATGATCCGACACGGCTGCTCGATGCGCCGCGCATTGGCCAGTCATTGCCGAAATATCTGTCCGAACCCGAGGTCGATTCACTGTTGGAGGCCGCGAAGGGGCATCCTCGGGCGGCGCTGATGAACGCGGCGCTGGAAATATTGTATGCCACGGGATTACGGGTGAGCGAGTTGCTGGCCTTGCCACGTCAGGCTTTGGCCGGCGACGCAGAATTGCTGCTGGTCCGCGGCAAGGGCGGCAAGGAGCGCATCGTGCCGCTGAGCGAGGCGGCCAAGCAGGCTGCTTCTGCTTTGGCCGGCCTGAAAGGGCGCTGGCTGTTCCCCGGCCGCGATCCCACCAAGGCGTTGACGCGACAGGGGTTCGCTCTGCTGCTCAAGCAGGTGGCGCTGGAGGCGGGGCTGGACCCCGCGCGCGTCAGCCCGCATGTGCTGCGGCACTCGTTTGCCAGCCATATGCTGGCCCACGGGGCAGATCTGCGCAGCCTGCAGATGCTGCTGGGCCACGCCGACATCGCCACCACGCAGATCTACACCCATGTGCTGGCCGAGCGCCTGCAACGACTTGTGGAGGCGCATCACCCGCTTGCGGCGAACAGGGGCTGACCCCGGCGCAGGCAAGGTGCTAGACGCAAGGAATGCGCCACTTCCTCGACTTCGAAAAACCCCTCGCCGAGCTCGACGCCAAGATCGAGGAGCTGCGCGTGATGTCTGGCGCGGATGGCCTCAACATCGCCGATGAGATCGCCCGCCTGACGGACAAGGCGGACAAGCAGTTGCGCGCCACCTATGCCAAGCTCACGCCCTGGCAGAAGACCTTGGTGGCCCGGCACCCGGAGCGGCCGAAGGCTGGCGACTACATCGCAGCGTTGATCACCGATTATACTCCGTTGGCAGGCGACCGCGCCTTTGCCGAGGACGAGGCGATCATCGGAGGGCTGGGCCGCTTCCAGGGGCGCCCGGTGGTGGTGATCGGGACTGAAAAGGGCCACGACACCGACAGCCGCGTGAAACATAATTTTGGAATGGCGCGGCCCGAGGGCTATCGCAAGGCACGCCGCCTGATTGAACTGGCCGGGCGATTTGGCCTGCCGGTACTGACGTTTGTGGACACTTCCGGCGCTTTTCCGGGCATCGATGCCGAGGCACGCGGCCAGGCCGAGGCCATTGCACGCTCGATCGAGGCGTGCCTTGAAGTGCCGACTCCCTTTATCGCCACAGTGATCGGCGAAGGGGGGTCCGGTGGCGCCATCGCACTTGCGGCTGGGGACGCCGTGCTGATGCTGGAACATGCGATCTATTCGGTGATCTCGCCCGAAGGCTGCGCGTCCATCCTGTGGCGCGATGCCGCCCAGGCGCCCGCCGCAGCGGAGGCATTGAAGCTGACGGCGGACGACCTGAAGCGGCTGAAGCTGATCGATGCCATCGTGGGCGAGCCGTTGGGTGGTGCGCATCGTGACGCTGGTGCCGCCGTGGCCGCCGTGGGTGCGGCGATTGCCACGGCGCTGGCGCCGCTGCTCAAATTGCAACCGGCTGCCCTGATCGCGCGCCGCCGTGACAAGTTCCTGGACATGGGGCGCGAGGCGCTGGCCTGAGCAATGTGCTTGCAGGCGAAGCGGAACCCTTCCCCACTGCTCACGTTTTTGCCACGGATAGGCACGGGGAAAGCCGGAATGCAGATTGATAAACCAAAGATGCCCAGAAAGGGCGACATCGTTGCCTGGCAGACGCCTCAGGGACAGACGCATGGGACCGTTGAGCAGATTCTCACCAGCACAACGAAGGTGAAGGGGCACACTGCAAAAGCGTCCAAGGATGCACCGCAGGTGCTGGTGAAAAGCCAAAAGAGCGGCAAGGAAGCTGCGCACAAACCGGGCAGCCTGAAGAAGGTCTGACGGATCGATCAATCCAGCTTGGCGCACGGCGTGCATGACAGGGCGCGCAGGCGGAGCGCAGGCCATCAATTTGGTGTCGGCACGCTCTTGTCTGGTGTGGCGGGGAGGTTCAGGAATGCTTGAGATGCCAGATCCCTCGTCCCGCAAGCTGTTCTTCACCGTCTTTCCATCCATCATGTTGCCGATGTTCATGGCGGCTGTGGACGGCACGATCGTTGCCACCGCCTTGCCCGCCATTGCCGGCACCTTGGGCGAGGTGGAGAAGGTGAGTTGGGTGGTGGTGTCGTATTTGCTGGCGACAACCATCGCGGCGCCGGTCTATGGGCGGTTGGGCGACGCGCTGGGCCGCCGGCGCATGATGTTCGCGGCACTGATCCTGTTCGTGGGCGCGTCCGCTTTGTGTGCGGTGGCGCCATCCATTCTTGTTCTGACCATCGCGCGCGTGCTGCAAGGCTTTGGTGGTGGCGGGTTGATGACGTTGAGCCAGGCGTTGGTGGGAGAGGTGGTGCCGCCTCGGGAACGTGGCCGCTACCAGGGCTATATGGCTTCGGTCTTTGTGTCGTCCTCCACCTTCGGGCCAGTGGCTGGCGGATGGCTGACGCAGCATTGGGGCTGGCAGAGCGTGTTCTGGATCAACGTACCGCTGGGTATTCTGGCGTTTGCACTGGTTTTTCGACTTCCGTCCCGGCCGCCTTCCACGAACACGTTGCGTTTCGACTTCCTGGGCCTTGGACTGTTTTCCTGCGTCGTTGTGCCATTGCTGTTGGCGCTGGAGGAAGCCCGCACGTTTGATGCGCGGGCGCTGACCGTCTCGGCCATCCTTTTGGCGATTGCCGGCGGCAGCCTTTTCTTGTTCCTGCGCCAGCAGCTACGAGCGCCGGCGCCGCTTCTGCCGATTGCCTTCCTGCGGCAGGAGGCGATTTGGCGGACCAATCTCATGGCCTCCTGCAGCGGGGCGACGCTGGTTTCGCTGGTGACGTTCCTGCCGATCTACCTGCAGGTTGTTCGCGGCACCACCCCCAGCGATACCGGGCTGCGCATGCTTCCGCTGACCGCCTTCATCGCCATTGGATCGATGTTGACGGGCCAGATCATCACCCGCACCGGGCGCAGCGCCATCGTGCCCTCGTTCGGGCAGCCGGTGGTGGTGTTTATGCTGGTGGTCCTGGCGGTTTTCTCGCGCCAGCTCAGCCTCGCACAACTGCCCTGGGTGTTCGTGGTGATTTCGCTTGCCAGCGGTACCGCGATGCCGGTGGTGCAGACCACGGTGCAGATGCTGGCTGGCCCCCGCCAACTCGGCGCCGCCGCCGCCAGCGTGCAGTTTGCCCGCTCGATCGGCGCCGCGTTCGGCACCGCCCTGGTGGGGGCCGTGTTGTTCGGCAGCCTCGCGGCCATGGACCCAGCCACGGCCGCGCTGTTTGCCCAGATGGTGCAGACAGGACCGCAGGCTTTGGCTGGGCTGCCGCCGGGCCGCGTGGTGGTGGTGCAGGCCGAGATCGCGGACGCATTCTGCGCTGCTTTCGCCGCTATCGCGTGCTTCCCCGCGCTGGGCGCCTTTATGGCCTGGACCATGCCGGTTCGCCGCATCGAAGGCACGCGCAGCCCCTCCGCAACATTTTCGCCGGCCGGAGCGTCCGATTGATTGGGGATCGCTCGTCACTTGCATGATGGGTTGAGCCCCCGGCATCGTTCGGAGAAGCCATCCGACAGGAAATCGGGCCGTTTGTAGAAGCCGCCAAGCCAGCTTGCGAGCAGGCACAATTCTTCGAGCCGCAAGACCTCATCGAGCGTGCCGGGCGGAAAGCGGATGCGAAAGGCCTCGGCGGTGATGCACATCACAGCCTCCACATCCTCGATCGCGAGCCCGCAATCGGTCTCAAGCACCGCGTTGCGGACAAGCTTTGACTCATCCACGTCATACCGATCGCGAATGAGCTTCACGATCCAACGGAACAGATGCATCCAGTTCTTCACGTCGTCGATCGGCGGGATCATCACATCGCCCGGAAAGCTGTGCCTGCATTGGAACAGCCATTTGATAAGAAAATATCAACGCGCCCAAAAATTTTCCGGCCGACGTTCATCGATTGTTGATCCATTGCGGTTCAACTGGACTGAGCAGGAGGGCACGGATGGATCTCGCGTTGAACGACATCGAAGCAGCAATCGGCCGTGGCGTGCGCGCCGAAATGGGGGAGATGTTTGCCGATTTGCGCCGCTTCGTGGACAGGCGCATCGCGGAACTCAGCGCGGAGGTTCATGCCACGGTGCAGCTGGTGGATTTCAGCGAGGCCAACCTTTCAGGCCAGCTTGCCCGGATCCACGAACAGATCGCTTCGCTCGTCGCGGCGCCCAGCCAGGCAGCGCGCAACAGCGGGCTGGAGCTGGAGGCCGTGGTGCAGGTGACGGAGGAGGCCGCCAACCGGATTATGGAAGCGGCGGAGGCGATCGACACCTGGGTGCATGAGGGCAAGGCAAACCCGGCCGGCCTGTCATCGGTATCGGAAAAGATTTCCGCGATTTTCGAGGCCTGCAGCTTCCAGGACCTTACCAGCCAGCGTATTCGGCGCGCGATCGAGCATCTTCAACATGTGGAGTCCATGTTGGACAGCATGATCCCGGATGGCACCGTGGCCGCGGCGGCACCAACCCCGAGGGCCCGGACAGGCATGGTGAAGGTCAACACCAACGCCACCCTCAACCCGGATATGGGACAGGCCGCGATCGATCGCCTCATGGACTTCTAATGGACCATGTCCTGCGCCCTGTGCCGACGGGAAAACTACATTGTCTTCCCGTGACAGTGCTTGAACTTCTTCCCGCTTCCGCATGGACACGCGGCGTTGCGCGGCGTGTTGCCCCAGGTTGTGGGATCATTCGGGTCGGCGCCCGTGTCGCGGTTGTCGACTGCGGTTTCGGCCATGCCGTAGCCGGCGATGCTGGGCTCGCCGCTGGTCACCACGGGGTTGGGGTGGCTTTCGATCATCGGGCCGGATTGCTGCGGGGCGAAGGTTTCGGCTGTGGGGTCCGGGCCCATCTCGACGCGGGACAGCATGACCGTCACGCGTTCCTTCAATTCGTCCAGCAGGCCGTTGAACAAGGCGAACGCCTCGGTCTTGTATTCGTTCAGCGGATCCCGCTGGCCATAGGCGCGCAGGCCGATGCCCTGGCGCAGATGGTCCAGCGCCAGCAGATGTTCTTTCCACACCTGGTCAAGGATCTGCAGCAGCAGGTTCTTTTCGATGTAGCGCATCAGGTCCGGGCCGATATTGGCGGCCTTGGCGGCCATGTACTGGTCGGATGCCTTCTGCACACGCTCCTGGATGCCGGCTTCGTCGATGCCTTCTTCGCGCGCCCAATCCTCGACTGCAAGGTCAAGGTTCAGGACTCGCTTCACATCGCCGGCCAAAGCAGCAGATTCCCACTGTTCCGAATAGGCCTTGGCGGGGATGCGGGCCATCACCAGGCCGGCGATGATCTCTTCACGCATATCGGCCACGGTCTCGACCACGTCTGTCGCGCGCATGTATTCGCGGCGCTGGGCATAGACTTCCTTGCGCTGGGCGTTCATCACGTCGTCGTATTTCAGCACGTTCTTGCGCATGTCGAAGTTGCGCGCCTCGACCTTTTTCTGGGCCTTTTCCAACGCCTTGTTGATCCAGGGATGGACGATTGCCTCGCCGTCCTTCAGGCCGAGGCGGGAGAGCATGCCGCCCATCCGGTCCGAGCCGAAGATGCGCATCAGGTCGTCTTCCAGCGACAGGAAGAAGCGGGAGGCGCCTGGGTCGCCCTGGCGGCCGGAGCGACCACGGAGCTGGTTGTCGATGCGGCGGCTTTCGTGGCGTTCGGTGCCGATGACGAACAGGCCGCCGGCGGCTTTCACCACGATATGGTTGGCGGCGATTTCGGCACGGATGGCATCGGCGCGGGCGGTGGCGGCATCGGGGTCGTTGATGCCTTCGAGCTCGATCTTGAGCCGCATATCGAGGTTGCCGCCGAGTTTTATATCTGTGCCGCGGCCGGCCATGTTGGTGGCGATGGTGACGGCACCAGGCGCGCCGGCCTGGCTGACGATCATCGCCTCCTGCTCGTGGAAGCGGGCGTTCAGCACGGCGTGCGGGACGCCCTTGGTCTTCAGAAGTTCGCTGATGACCTCGCTTTTCTCGATGCTGGTGGTGCCGACCAGCACGGGCTGGCCGCGGCCACGGGCCTCGTCGATCAAGGTGGCGACGGCGTCGTATTTCTCGGCGGCCGAGCGGTAGACCTCGTCGTCGCTGTCCTTGCGGATGACGTCCACGTTGGTGGGGATCTCGACCACTTCCAACTTGTAGATCTCGGCGAATTCATCGGCTTCGGTGAGTGCCGTGCCGGTCATGCCAGAGAGTTTGGGATAAAGCCTGAAATAGTTTTGGAAGGTGATGGAGGCCATCGTCTGGTTCTCGGGCTGGACGGTGACGAATTCCTTCGCCTCCAGCGCCTGGTGCAGGCCATCGGAGTAGCGGCGGCCTTCCATCATGCGGCCGGTGAACTCGTCGATGATCACCACCTTGTCCTGGCGGTTGATGTAGTCCACGTCGCGGGCGAACAGCGTGTGGGCGCGCAGGCTCTGCTGGACGTGGTGGACGACGGTGATGTTGTAGATGTCGTAGAGGTTGCCCTCGGTGATGATGCCGGCTTCGCGGAGCATGTCTTCCACGCGCTCGCTGCCCATCTCCGTCATCGAGACGGTGCGGGCTTTTTCGTCTTTTTCGTAGGTGGTGGGGTCGCAGATCAGGTCCACCACGACGGCGTTGACGGTGCGGTAGAGGTCCGACGAGTCTTCGGCGGGGCCAGAGATGATGAGTGGGGTGCGGGCCTCGTCGATCAGGATGCTGTCGACCTCGTCCACGATCGCGTAGGAGAAATCACGCTGGGTCATGTCTTCCAGGCGGTATTTCATGTTGTCGCGCAGGTAGTCGAAGCCGAATTCGTTGTTGGTGCCGTAGGTGATGTCTGCGTTGTAGGCGTCGCGGCGCTGTTCGTCGTCCAGGCCATGCACGATGACACCGGTGGACAGGCCGAGATAGCCGTAAAGTTGGCCCATCCATTCGGCGTCGCGGCGGGCGAGATAGTCGTTCACCGTGACCACATGCACGCCGCCGCCGGACAGCGCGTTGAGGTAGCAGGGGAGCGTGGCAACCAGGGTCTTGCCTTCGCCGGTCTTCATTTCAGCGATCTTGCCCTCGTGCAGGACCATGCCGCCTATCAGCTGGACGTCGAAATGGCGCATGCCCAGCGCGCGAGTGGCGGCCTCGCGCACGGTGGCGAAGGCTTCCGGCAGCAGGTCGTTCAGCGTTTCACCCGCGGCGAAGCGGGCGCGAAGGGCGGGAGTCTGGGCGCGCAAAGCGTCGTCCGACAACGCCTTCATCGACGGCTCCAGCGCATTGATCTGCGGCACACGCTTCTGATACGCCTTCAGCGATCGATCATTGGCAGTGCCGAACAGGGCGCGGGCGATGCTTGCGAACATAAGGTGCCTTCAGACAGTCGTGTCTGTGAGATAGGACCCGGCAACCCCCGGGTCAATTACGCGGCCGATGGCTTCTGCCATGTCAAGCCGCCGTTCTTGTGGTGCGGAACCCCTTCAGCCATATTCCGGCAGCTTTCAAAGGGACCAAAATGCGGCTTTCACGCTCTATCGTGGCACTTGTCACGATCGCCAGCCTATCCCCGGCCATTCGCCAGGCCCAGGCACAGACCGCTCCTGCACCCGCCGCAGCGCCTGCCGCGCCGGCGCGCCCCGTTGATCCGGTGCTGGCGCGCGTCAACGGGTCCGAGATCCGGATGTCGGACCTTTCGGTTCTGGCGCAGAGTTTGCCGGAAGAGGCCCGTCAGCTTCCGCCGGCGCAGCTCTATCCGCAGCTTCTGGACCAGGCGATCGACGGCAAGGCGCTGGTGGCATTGGCCAAAAAGGAGAAGTTGGACGCCAATCCGGAGGTGGCGCGCGCCATGACCCTGGCCGCCGAGCGCACCCTGCAATCGGCCCTGGTGTCGCGCGAGGTGGGGCCGTCCGTCGACGAAACCAAGGTCCGCGCCCGCTTCGACAAGGAGATTGCGGGCAAGCCCGGGGTAGAGGAGATCCATGCGCGCCATATCCTGGTGGCAACGGAGGAGCAAGCCAAGAAGCTGATCGCCGAGCTGAAGGCCGGTGGTGATTTCGCAGCGCTGGCCAAGACCAACTCGACCGATCCGGGTGCGGCATCCGGCGGTGATCTGGGGTTCTTCAAGGCCACCGACATGCTGCCCGAATTCTCGACGGCGGCGTTCGCGCTGAAGCCCGGCCAGGTCAGCGACACGCCGGTGCAGACGCGTTATGGCTGGCACATTATCAAGGTTGAGGAACGCCGCAACGCGGCTGCCCCCACCTATGAGCAGGCCCATGACGAGCTGCGTCAGGCGATGATCTCCGAGGGGATCAGCAAACTGCTGGCAGGCGCCCGCACCCAGGTGAAGGTGGAGCGCTACAATCCCGACGGTACCCCGGTGAAGGCGACCGACGCTGCGAAGCCTGACACTGCGAAGCCTGCCGCTGCGCCCGTGAAGCCGGCTGTCAAGAAATAGCCTTCATGCGGTGGGGTGACGCAGCCCCGACGCATCATGATCTAGGAAAACGCGGCCATGGCCATTCCCGTCTCGCCCCTCGCGGTGGCGCTGCCTTTGCTTCCTGCCATCGAAGGCGTTCGCTTCGGCGCGGCCGAGGCCGGCATTCGCTACAAAGGGCGAACGGATCTGGTGATGGCGGCCTTTGCGGCGGGCACCACGGCGGCCGGGGTGTTTACCCGCAACCTCTGCCCCGGCGCGCCCGTTGACTGGTGCCGCCTGGCGCTGGCCAGCGGCAAGGCGCGTGGTTTGGTGGTGAATGCCGGCAACGCCAACGTCTTCACCGGTAAGAAAGGTGCCGATGCCGCGAAGGCCACGGCCGCGGCCGCCGGCAAACTGCTGGGCGTGCCGGCCAAGCAGGTGTTTGTGGCATCCACAGGCGTGATCGGCGAGCAGTTGCCCCTTGATCGCATCACCGCAGCCCTGCCCGCGTTGTCCGAGAACCTCAGCGAAACCGGCTGGGAAGCGGCAGCGCGCGGCATCATGACCACCGACACGTTTCCCAAGGCGTCCACCCGCACCGCCGAGATCGCGGGCGAGACGGTGCACATCACCGGCATCGCCAAGGGCAGCGGGATGATCGCGCCAGACATGGCCACGATGCTGTGCTTCATCGCCACCGACGCCAAGATCCCTGCCCCGGCCTTGCAGCGCCTGCTGTCGCGCGGCGTCGACACCAGCTTCAACTGCACCACGGTGGACAGCGATACCTCCACCTCCGACACCGTTCTGCTGTTTGCCACCGGCCAGGCGAAGCACGCCCGCGTCGATGAGGGCGGTGGTGCCATTCTGGCGGATTTCGCGGCCAAGCTGGACGAGGTCCTGCTCGACCTTGCCTTGCAGGTGGTCCGCGACGGCGAGGGCGCCCAGAAGCTGGTGCGGATCGACGTGACCGGCGCCGTGTCGGCCAAATCCGCCAAACGCGTGGCGATGGCCATTGCGAACTCGCCATTGGTGAAGACCGCCATCGCCGGCGAGGACGCCAACTGGGGCCGCATTGTGATGGCCGTGGGCAAGGCCGGCGAGCCTGCCAACCGCGACACCTTGTCGGTGGGTGTCGGCGGCACCTGGATGGCGCGCGAAGGCGGCGTGATTGCGGGGTATGACGAGGCGCCTGTGGTGGCGCATATGAAGGGCCGCGAGATTCAGATCGACGTCGATCTTGGGCTGAAGAATGGACGCGCCACCGTTTGGACCTGCGATCTCACGCATGGCTATATCGACATCAATGGGTCGTATCGGTCCTGATTGGGGTGTTGCCCTGCGTGGGTCCGGTGGGCTGAAGCCCACCCCACACCTCTTGCGGAGCTTGGTGGTTCGGGGCAGTTCATGCTGATGGATCGCCCGCCCTTCACGCCGCTTGCCACCGAACGCCTGGCACTGCGCCCGTGGCAGGCCGGCGACGCTGCCGCGCTGCACCGGCTGCTGAACGACTGGGAGGTGATCCGCACGCTTGCGGTTGTGCCGTTCCCTTATTCGCGCAAGCTCGCCGACGACTGGGTGGCATCCTGTGCCACGCATCTGGCCGATGGGTCTGCCTATCAGCTTGCCATCACGGGCACCGAGGCCGGCACCGAACTGCTGGTGGGCGGTATTGGGCTGCGGTTGAACCCAGCCACCCGCACGGGGGAGCTTGGCTACTGGGTGGGCCGCGCCTATTGGGGCCACGGGGTGGCCAGCGAGGCCGCGGGGCGACTGGCGCGCTGGGCCTTGGCCAATCTGGACATCGACCGGGTGGAGGCCAGCGTGGCGACCGACAATGCCGGCTCTACCGCTGTGCTGCGCAAGATTGGCTGCCGGCAGATCGGCGAGGGCATGAAGATGTCGGTGGCGCACGGGGCCGAGCGGAAGATGCTGATCTTCGAGGCTACCCGCGCCGACCTGTTCGGTGATCATGGCAAGAAGTCCGATGCCGGGGCGGGGGATGTGGCTGAACAGATGGCCGGGTCGAAAAAGATCGTGCTGGTTTCGGCCGTGGCGTTGATCGACATCGACACGCGTATCCTGCTGGCGCGCCGGCCGGAGGGCAAATCGATGGCTGGGCTTTGGGAGTTTCCCGGCGGCAAGGTGGAGCCGGGGGAGACGCCGGAGGCCGCGTTGATCCGGGAATTGCGCGAGGAGCTAGGGATCGACGTGGCCAGCAACTGCCTGGCGCCGTTCACCTTCGCCAGCCACGCGTATGAGAAATTTCACCTGCTGATGCCGCTTTTTTTGTGCCGGCGCTGGAAAGGCACACCCACGGCGAAGGAAGGCCAGACCTTGGCGTGGGTCAGCCCTGCCAGGCTTTCCGAATACAGGATGCCGGAAGCCGACCGCCCGCTGGTGCCGCTGCTGCGCGATTTCCTGTAGATTTTAGACTGACCTCGACAACCCGATCGGAATCTTCGATGCAAAACCCCACCGCCTGCCTGCTTGTGATTGGCAACGAAGTGCTCTCGGGCCGGACGCAGGACGCCAACATCAACTTCATCGCCAAGGGGCTCGGCGCCATCGGCATTCCGTTGCGCGAGGTTCGGGTGATCCCGGACGTGCCGGCGATGATCATCAACACGGTGGTGGAGGTGCGCGCGCGCTACGACCATGTGTTCACCACCGGCGGCATTGGGCCGACGCATGACGACATCACCAGCGAGTGCATTGCGCAGGCGTTCGGCGTGCCGTGGGAGGCGCATCCCGAGGCGTGGGCCATCATGGCCGCGCACTACGAAAAAACGCCCAACGGAATTGCCGCGTTCAATCCGGCACGCCAGCGCATGGCGACGATGCCGCGCGGTGCGACGCTGATCAAGAACGCCATTTCCATTGCGCCGGGGTTTTCCATCGGCAACGTGCATGTGATGGCAGGCGTGCCGCGCATCATGCAGGCGATGTTCGAGACCCTGGCGCCCACCCTTGCCGGCGGGCCGCCCATCGTGTCACGCGCCGTGCACAGCACCGGGGCCGCAGAGGGCACCATTGCGGCGGGGCTTTCAGCCATCCAGGCGCGGTATCCCGACCTCGATTTGGGCAGCTACCCTTATTATCGGGCCGGCGGACAGGGCGTGGCGATTGTGGCCAAAGGCAACGATGCCGCATGTGCCGAAGCCGCAATTGCCGAGGTGACCACCTTGTTTGAAACGCTGGGCGCCGTGCCGATCCCGGGCGAGCCGCCGCTTTAGGGCGTGATGGTTTTGGATAGAATCAAAATCATCACGCTCTAACTTATTGTTTTACCGATCATGTTCATGCGTTGGGGTGAAGCAATCCAAACGCCTGATGATCTAGCGTCACGGGCCGAACAGCAGCGGCGAGAGCAGGATGAGGCCGGACAGGGCGAGCAGGACCATGATGGTGTGGTGGAACTGGGTGTCGGTGAGTTTCAGATAGGTTCTGCTGCCGAGCCAGGCGCCGGCGAGTGTGCCTGGCAGGGCGCAGAGCAGCAATACGATTGTGTGTGCCGTGATCAGCCCGGCGGCGGCGTGCAGGATGAGGGCCAAGCCGAGGACGGTGAGGTTGTACGCCTGCAGGACGCCGCGGCGACGGTCTTTGGTCCAGCCGCGTAGGGTGGCCCACATGGTGGGGAGCGGGCCGGAGAGGCCGGAGAGGCCACCGAGGATTCCGCCGCCGAGGCCCACGGCCGCATCCGCGATGCGCCCGCCCCATTGCAGGTTCATGCGGGCGCGGCCGACGAAGGTGACGCCGGAGAACAGGACCAGGATGATTCCGGTGCCGATGCGGAATGTGTCGGGGTTCACGGTGGCGAGCGCGGCCACGCCGATCGGGACGCCGATGGTGCCGGCGAGCAAAGTGGGCCAGATGTTTCGGAAATCGATGGCGTGCCAGACGGCGGGGATGGTCTGGCTCTGGGCGATCACGGAGCAGAAGATGACGAGGGTGGCGGCTTCGGATGGTGGCACCGCATGCAGCCAGATGCCGAGGGCCACGAGCCCGGTGCCAAAGCCGGCAAGGCCGGAAATGAAGCCGCCGAGCAGCGCGCCGGCGACGATGATCGCGATCGTGGAGAGAATCACGTGGGCCAAAC
The DNA here is from genome assembly GCA_038229175.1 of Acetobacterales bacterium. Taxonomy (GTDB): domain Bacteria; phylum Pseudomonadota; class Alphaproteobacteria; order Acetobacterales; family Acetobacteraceae; genus CAIQQQ01. The sequence continues at coordinate 30,007 of JBBROR010000005.1, forward strand.
TGCCTGATGGGTTCCAAGAGGGACACTGGGCCTGTCCCAGCGGGTGGGGGTTTCGGACAGGATGGCGCTGTGGCGAATGGCCTGCATGGCGCCGAAACCGCTTGGCGTGGTGTCCAAAAGATCAGCGACGTCGGACGCTGCCTGGTCTGGTGCGGCAAGGCCGTGGGCGAGGCGGCCGAGTTGGCGCAACCAGTGGCCGGTGCGGGCGAGCGAGACCTCGACATGCCAGCTGCCACCTTCGGTGGCGCGGCGATGCAGGGCTGCCATGATGCCGGTGGCGAGGAGATAGCCGGTGGCGTGATCGAGCGCCTGGGCTGGCAGGGCCTGGGGTTTGGTTGTGCCGGCGGCTTCGGCTTCGGCGGCGTTGAAGCCGCTGGCGGTTTGAACCAGGCTGTCGAAGCCGCGGCGGCCGGACCAGGGGCCGAGCGACCCGTAGGCGGAGAGCGATGCGTGGACGATGCCGGGGCGCAGGGCTGTGGTTTGAAGCGTCGAAAAACCTTGGGCTGCGATGGCGCCGGGGCGGTAGCCCTGGACGAAGACGTCCGCGCCGCGGATGAGGTTGGCGAGTTTTGTTTGGCCTTCGGGGGATTTCAGGTCGAGTTGCGCTGATAGTTTGCCGCGGGCGAGGTCGGCCACGACGTCTGAGGGCAGGAGGGCGCCGGTGATGTTCAGCATTTCGGCGCCGTGGGCTGCCAGGGTGCGGCCAGCGAGCGGGCCGGCGATGACGCGGACCAGTTCCAGCACGCGGACGCCGCCGAGGGGGCGGGGGGCGTTTGGCAGGGGTTCGGGCGGGGCGTCGCCGATGCGGGTGATGGAGATGAGCGGGCGCGTGGGGGTGGCCTGGCCCTGGGGATGGGCGTCCCATTCGGCGAAGCTGCGAAGTGCTGTGACAGCGCAGCCGGCGGCGACCGCTGCGGTTTCGAAGTCGATGGACGTCCAGTGGCGGAGTGCGGCGGCGACGGCGTCTGGGTCGGGCGGGCAGTTCAGCAGGTGCAGCACGCCCTCGCGGTGGTGGGGGAAGTTCATGTGCAGGCGGACCCAACCATCGGCGGTCTGGTAGAGCGAGGATAGGCGGTCGCGGCGGGCGGGCGCGTCGCTGTTGCCGAGTTTGAGATAGCGTTCCGAGCGGTATTCGGCGCAGGCGTGGCGCAGGTCGACACTGACGGTTTGCTGGCGGCCGCAGCGCAGGCGCCAGAGGGTGGTGGCGGCCAGGCCGCTGGCTGCGATGGTGGCGACGGCGGCGGTGCCGACGTGGAAGGATGATGGGAGGCCGGGGCCTTCGCCGGTGAGGATCGCGGCAGCGGGGATTGACGGATCGAGCCCGGTTTCGGCCCAGATCTGGGCCAAGGCTGTTTGGGGGGTCATGCGAAATTTCCGTCTGCTCCGGCAGCCGAACGCTACGCCACTGCATCCCTTATGCAAACGTGCCGCGACGGAAACCCTGGTCGCATCGGGGATGCCGCCGGCAGCAAGATGCATTACGCTTGCCGAGCCACCACCGATAGGACTGAGGCATGGAGATTCGCATTCTGGTGCCGGACGATGCGGCACAGTTTCGTGCGATAAGGCTGGACGCGTTACGGACCGAAGCGACCGCCTTCGGCGCCAGCTATGAGGACATGCGCGAACGGACCGAGGAGGACTTTCGCGCCTGGATCGAGAACGCGGCGCCTGGTGCCGTGTTTGGTGCCTTTGACGGCTCGACGATGATCGGGATGGCGGGGCTGAAGCGGGAGGATGGGCGGAAATCCTGGCACAAAGGCACTATGTGGGGCGTGTATGTGGCGCCGGCCTATCGTGGACAGCGCGTGGCACTGGCGTTGACCCAGGCTGTGATCGCGCGGGCGCGTGGGGTGGTTCTGATACTGCATTGCTCGGTGCAGACCGACAATGTTCAGGCACAGCGCCTTTATGAGAGCTTGGGCTTTGCCGTGTATGGCCTGGAGAAAAAGGCGCTGTGCGTGGACGGTGCCTATCACGACGAGGCGCATCTGGCGCTTGATTTCAGCACACCCTGACGCGCGGCAAATCTCTGGTATGATGCGGCGCAGCAATTGCCAAATCAGGATTTCATCATGCCGCTGAGCGAAGCCGCACCGCGCAAGCACCTTCATACACGGGCCATCACCCTGCACGGCTATCAGCGTCACGATGGAAAATTCGATATCGAGGCCGAGATCACCGATACCAAATCCTATCAGTTCGACATCGACACCCGCACGGTGCGGGTGGGCGATCCGCTGCACCATATGCGGGCGCGGATCACGGTGGACGAGAACCTGACAATCACA
>JBBROR010000006.1:0-29773 GCA_038229175.1 Acetobacterales bacterium
CTTGAGGCAAGACTTGCCGGCTTCCATCAAGTTGTGCGGCCCAAACACGCGGCCAAGGCCCGACAAAGGATTGAGCTTGGACAGGTTCGGCCTGATGGCCGACATCTTCATCAGAAAGCCGGTCTGGAGCAGCACTCCGAGTGAGCCCGCAAGCAGGCTTCCCACCGCGAACCACCAGGACAGCGCGAGCCAGCTCCGCAATGCCTGCGCGGTTGCCGTACCCAGGTCGAGTCGGTGCGCACCTGACAACAGAAATGCCAGCGACTGGGTCGTCTCGCGCCCAACCCGGGGGAGGATCTGCCCGAGAATCAGAACTCCGCAGGCCAGAACCGCCAGCCCCGCCACTTCGGGCGACAGCGGCGCGCGGCCGTCATCGCGCGCCTGCTGCAGCCGCTTGGCGGAGGCAGCTTCGGTCTTGTCTTCCTTGTCCGCGTCCCCGGCCACCGCCTACAGCCCCGGCAGGCTGGCAAACGAGCCCTCAGCCGCCCGCATCCACACCCCCACCATCGCCGAACCCAGCAATCCCAGCAGCAGCAACCCGCCAAGTATCTGCCCGGGCTGGGCTGCAAAGTAGGTTTGCAGCGACGGCACCAGCCGACCGAGCAGACCGAGGGAGACGTGAAACAGCACGGCCGCCATGAGAAAAGGGGCTGCCAGCCGAAAGCCCAGGCCGAACGCCTCCGCAAGTGATCCGACGAAGGCATCCACTGTATCTCCGGGGGGAAGAACCCTGCCGGCGGGCACAAGACGGTAGCTGCCGGCCAATGCTGCCAGCGGCATCGCGTAAAGGCCGGACCCAAGCACCAGAAGCGGGGCAGAAAGGCCCAGCAGCCGCTGGAGGGCCGACGCGCCAGCCCCCAGCATGGCATCCGGCTGCAGCACGTTGGTCAGCCCGATCGCGCCTGCGATGATCTGCCCGGCCATCGGCAGCGCCAGCAGAATCATCCGGGCCAGCCAGCCAAGCCACAAGCCGTTGAACACCTCGGCCGCCACCATTGTCCCCAGATGCGCCACATCGTCCGGCAAAGCAGGCATATCCGGCAGCAGCAGCGGAAGAAGCAGCGTGACAAGCACGAGCACGAAGCCGGCACGTACCGTCATCGGCACTTCCATCTCGCCGATCCCCGGGATCAGCATGCAGGCGCACCCCACGCGCGCCATCACCATCACCGCGGCGAAGGCCCAGCCTGGCAGGCTGGCAAGCAGAGCCGCCTGTTCAGCCTCCGGCGTCATAGCCCACCCACAGCAATCAGCCGATCGAACATCGTATGGGCGTAGTCTCGCAATGCGGCGAGCATGAAGGGGCCAGCCACCACAAGGGCGCCGCAAATGGCGGCCACCTTGGGCACAAAGGCCAGCGTAGGCTCGTTGATCTGAGTGACAGCCTGCACCAGCGACATCACCACGCCGACCGCCAGCGCCACCGCCAAGGCCGGTCCGCCCAGTTTGAGCGTGACCAGCATCGTCTCGCGCAGCAGGCCGCCGATCTCGCCCTCGTTCATAACAGGGCGCTCATACGGGTCATCTCAGATCGGCATCCGCATGATGTCCTGATAAGCCTGCACCACACGGTCCCGCACCGCGATCGTCGTCTGCAACGACAACTCTGCCTTGGAGACCGCCGAGACAACTTCCAGCAAGTTGCCATGGCCCGATATCGCCGCCATCGATTGCTGATCGGCGGCATGGCCCTGATCCACCACGCCCTTCAGCGCGGATTGCAGCATATCGCCGAATCCGCCCATGGCGCCCGGCGGAGCACCTGCACCGTGTTCCCCCTGCGTGGCGCGATAGGCCTGCAGCGCCTGTAACGCCGGCCCGGCGACCGCTCCCAAAGCCATGTTAGTGTGCCATCCTATTTCAGCATCTCGATGGCGCGCGTCAGCAGGCCGCGGGTTACCTGCATCACCTGCAGATTGGCGCTGTACGAACGTTGCGCCTCGCGCATGTCCATCACTTCCACGAAGCTGTTCACGTTCGGCGTGCTCACGTAGCCCTTGGCGTCCGCCGCGGGGTGCGAAGGCTCGTATTTCTGCGGAAACGCCGATTTATCGACGCCGATCTTCTTCACCCGCACCAGGGTTTCGCCGGTGGCACGGTCCACCTGATCGTCGAAGCTGACGGTTTTGCGCCGGTAGGGATCCGCCCCCGGCTTGCCGCCGGTGGTGTCCTGGTTGGCAAGATTCTCAGCAATCACCCGCAGCCGCGTGGTCTGCGCCTGCATGCCGCTTGCCGAAATCCTCAATGCCTTATCGAGATCCATGCCTCACCTCCCGCATCATATTCATCTTCCCAAAGCCTCCTTGAACATGCCGACATAACGGCGGTACAGCGCCGTCACGGCCTCATGGTCGCTGTCGGTTTGCGCAATTTTTTCGAGCTGTTGATCCAGCGATACCTGGTTTCCGTCTGGTGCCCGCTCGCCAGCAAGCAACTTCGTGCCCGAATTGTCTGCTACCGAGCCATGCAGATGGTTCGGATCGGTCTGCACCGGCGCCGAGGCCACGGCACCGCTGCTGGCCAAAACCTCTGAAAACGGCTTCACGTCGCGGGATTTCCAGCCAGGTGTGTCCGCATTTGCCACGTTGGCGGCCAGCACGCTTTGCCGTGCGCCCAGCCATTTCAGCCGCTGCTCCGCCAAATCCAGCAAGCCGACCGACGACGGGTTCATCCGGGGCATCCTTCACGCTGCGTTGCGACTGCCAGGATGCGGCGAAGCTGCTAATGAAGTGTGAAGACCGACGGCAGGACATACGAAAAGTGCAAATCATCGCCCCCAAAATCCAACGCTACACCGTGCCCGACCTGCGCGTGGGAGAAGGCGCGTTCTGGCATGAAGCGCAGCAGGCGCTTTATTTCGTTGATATTCTGAAACCGGCTCTGTTCCGACTGAACCCGCAAGCCGACACGCTGCAATCCTGGGCGATGCCCGAAGCCATCGGCAGTTTCGGATTGTGCAAGGACGGGCGCGCCATCGTCGCTCTGCGAACCGGCGTAGCATTCTTCAACTTTGCCACCGATGCCTTCTTGCAGGTTGCCCAGCCGGAACCGGACCGCCCCACCAATCGGCTGAACGACGGCAAGGTGGGCCCAGATGGCCGCTTCTGGGTCGGCAGCATGGACGACCGCCCCAAACGCGAGCCGGTCGGCGCCCTCTATCGCATCGACCATGACGGCACCTGCACGCGTATGCTCGACGGTATCACCATCTCCAACGGCCTGGCCTGGAGCCCGGACGGGCGCACGCTGTATCACAGCGACACAACGGCGCCGTATCTGCAGGCGTTCGACTACGACATGGCGACCGGAAACATCGCCAATCAACGCTTTGTGCGCCGTTTCGAAAACGCCGAAGGCCGCCCGGACGGCGCGGCGATGGACCGCGAGGGCTGCTATTGGAGTGCCGGCGTGTCAGCCGGCTGTGTCAACCGCATCGCACCTGACGGCACCATTCTCCTCCGCTGCGAGCTGCCGATGGCCGCCCCCACAATGCCGTGCTTCGGTGGGCCGGACTACAAAACGCTGTACGTCACCAGCCTGCAGAACAATCGGCTCGGCCATGACCAGCCCGGAACGGTGGTCTCGTTTAGGGTAGACGTGGCGGGCACAGCAGGCTCATTCTTCGGGGCCTAGTGGTCCAAACCTGACGCTTGCTACCGGAGCGTCAGGGAATTTGGCCCACAAGATCAAAGGCTAGTGGTTAAGATCTGAGGACTCTTCCCTCAGATCTTAACCACTAGACCCAACCGCCATCCACCACATAATGCTGATTGGTGCAGGCGCCGGCTTCATCGGACGCGAGGAACACGGTGAACTTCGCGATATCGTCCGGCATCAGCTTGCGCTTCAGGCATTGCCGCGCGAGCAATTCCGCCTCGCCCTGCGGCGTGAGCCAGAGCGCGATCTGCCGCTCCGTCATGATCCAGCCCGGCGCGATCGCGTTGACGCGGATGCCGAACGACCCGAAATCCCGCGCCAGCGACCGCGTGAGGCCGAGCACCGCGGATTTCGCGGCGGTGTAGGCCGCCATGCCGCCTTGGCCCACCATCCACGACACCGAGCCGAAATTGATGATGGCGCCTTGGCCCTGCGCCTTCATGTCCGGCAGCACCGCTTGGGCTGCGAAGAACTGGTGGCGCAGGTTCACCGCCATCCGGTCGTCCCAGTATTCCGGCGTCACGTCCTCGGTGGCGTGACGCTCGTCATGGGCGGCGTTGTTGATGAGGACGCCAACCGGGCCGAGTGCCTCGCGTATATCCGCAATGGCCAGGCGCAGGGCCGCGATGTCGCGCAGATCACACGCCGTGAAGTGCACCTTACGCCCAGAATCGCGCATCGATTGGCTGAGCGCTTCACCCGCCTTCGCATCAATATCGATCATTCCAACCCGCGCATTCTGTCGCGCAAAGGCCTGCGCGATGGACGCGCCGATGCCGCCGGCACCTCCAGTTACGATCACCACCTTTCCGTCAAGATCTGGATAGATTGCGCCGCCGGTTGCTGTTGGCACGCGTGCGAACTCCTAATTGCTGGATGGCAGTGTAGATGATGGCCAAAGTATCCCATTGCCTTGTATGACCGTCCCAGCGCCCGGTCGAGGCGCAGTCGGAGGAATTTCGATGCGCGCCCAAAGTGATGCCCGTCGGGCTGTTGTCGTCGGCGGGTCGATCGCGGGGCTGATGGCAGGCCTGCTCCTGCGCGCACGCGGCTGGAAGGTGACGATCTGCGAGCGCTCCGGCCACGCGCTGTCCGGCCGCGGCGCCGGCATTGTCACTCACATGCAGCTTTGGCAGGCGCTGTCCCACCTCGAATCGGGCAGCCTGCGTGAGGCCGGCGTCGAAGTGGCCGAGCGCCTGACACTTGACCGTGACGGAAGCGAGGTCGGCCGCATAGCCTATCGCCAGACCATGACATCATGGGACCGGCTGTTCGATCTGCTTCGGCAATCCTGGGGGAACGGCGACTACCGGCTTGGGCACGAACTGTGCGGGCTGTCGCAGGACGCCGACAAGGTTACGGCACATTTCAACGATGGCGGCGCCATCACAGCCGATCTGCTGGTTGCCGCGGACGGGTTTCGTTCGTCGGTTCGGCAGATCTGCGCACCGGCGCAGCAGCCCGTTTATGCGGGGTATGTCGGCTGGCGCGGCCTGATCGATGAGGCGGATTTTCCGCCCGAGCATCATGCAGCGCTGTTCGACGTATTCGGCTTCGGGTTGCCGAAGGGCGAGCAGTTCATCGGCTACCCCGTGGCTGGCGATGGCCAGGACATGCGACCGGGGCATCGACGCTACAATTACGTTTGGTATCGCCCGGCCGACGAAGCAACCGCGCTGCATGATCTGCTGACGGACAAGGCTGGGGTCACGCACGCGATCTCCATCCCACCTCCGCTGATCCGAAGCGAGCATGTCGCAGCCATGCGCCGCGATGCAGACCACAAGCTGGCGCCGCAATTCGCCGCCATCGTGCGCGCCACAAAGGCGCCGTTCCTACAGCCGATCTACGATCTTGAAGCGGCAACCATCGCCTTTGGCCGCGTGGCGCTGGTGGGGGACGCAGCCTTCGTCGCCCGGCCACATGTGGGCGCCGGGGTAACGAAGGCGGCAGAGGATGCCTGGGCGCTGGTGGAGGCGCTGGATGCTTCTGGCGATGTGATGTCTGGGCTGCAGGCCTATGAGGCGGTCCGGCTTCCGCTGGGCCAGAAAATCGTGCGCCGGGCGCGGCATCTTGGGGCCTACATGCAGGCGCATCTGGCGACGGATGAGGAGCGCGAGGCAGCGATGCGGCACCATTCCCCAAAGGCCGTGATGACAGAGACGGCCTCGATGGATTTTTAACAGCGCGGCCTATACGGCGCAGTAGCGTTCCTGAATTTCCGCATTGGCCAACAGAGCCTTCGCCGAGCCTTCATGCACGATCAAGCCCTGGTCCATGATGTAGGCGCGATCGGCAATGCCCAAAGCCAGCTCAACGTTCTGTTCCACCAATAGAATGGTCGTGCCCTGGTCGCGCAGCCTGGCGAACAGCGCGAACATCTCGTCCACCAGCACCGGCATGATGCCTTCGGACGGCTCATCGAGCATGATCAGCTTGGGCTGGGACACCATGGCGCGCGCGATCGCCAGCATCTGCTGCTCGCCGCCGGACATGGTGATGGCGTCTTGATCCAGCCGTTCGGCGAGGCGCGGAAAGGTCTCGGCGACTTCGGCGATCACATCCTGCTCGCGGCGCTTATGGGTGGCGGCGAGAAGTCCGAGGCGGAGGTTGTCGCGCACCGACAGGCCCTGCACGATGCGTCGCTCCTCTGGCACATAGCCGAGGCCCAGGCCGTTGCGGCAATGCGTGGCCAGCGGAAGCAGGCTGATGCCCTCGAACGTGACGGTGCCGGTGCTGCGCCCGGCCAGGCCCATCACACTGCGCAACGTGGTGGTTTTGCCGGCGCCGTTGCGGCCGATGAGGCAGACGATCTCGCCCTTTCCAACCTGCATCTCCACGCCTTGCAGGATATGGCTCGGCCCATACCAGGCCTGCAGCTTTTCAATGCGGAGCATGGCGTTCAGTGCTCCCTCTGGCCGAGATAGACGCGCTTGACGGTCTCGTTGCGGCGGATCTCGTCGGGCGTGCCTTCAGCGAGCAGTTCGCCGTGATGCAGGACGAGCAGGCGATCGCTGATGCCCATGACGAGCTTCATCTTGTGCTCGACGAGAATGACGGTGCGCTCGCCGGCAAGCTTGACGATGAGCTCCATCATCGCGCGCGTCTCTTCCGGTGACATGCCAGCGGTGGGCTCGTCGAGCAACAGCAGGCGGGGGCGACTGGCCAGCGCCATGGCGATTTCAAGCGCGCGCTGCTCGCCGTGCGCCAATGTGCCGGCGATCCTGTCCCGCCTGTTCCACAGCCCCACGATGTTGAGGAGTTCGCCGGCTTTTTCAACGAGTTCGGGCATCGTAGCGCGGGGGCGCCAAATATTGTAGCGCGACACCAGCGCCTGCACCGCGATGCGCACGTTTTCGAGCGTGCTGATCTGTGGAAACACGGTGGTGATCTGGAACGATTTCGCAATGCCGAGCTTGGCATAGTGGTGCTGCGCGGTGCCCGTGATGTCACGGTCTTCGAACACGATTTTACCTGCGCTTGGCGGGAACGCGCCGGAGATCAGGTTGAAATAGGTGCTCTTGCCAGCGCCGTTCGGGCCGATGATCGACGTCAATGCGCCACGCGGAAAGCTGGCGGTGATATCGCTGAGCGCGCAGAATTTGCCAAAATTCTTGCCTACGGCTTCGGTGCGCAAAATCACATCGTTCATCGTGCGCGCCCCATCAGCAAGGTTCCCCAGATACCCCTTGGGAAGAACAGCACGCAGGCCACGAAGGCGGCGCCCACGAAGAGCTGCCAGTGCACCGTCCAGAGCGAGACCAGGTTTTCCAGGAGTAAAAAGACGCCGGCGCCGATGAAGGGGCCGAAGAAGGTGCCCATGCCGCCAAGCAACGCCATCATCACCACCAGACCTGATGTCTGGTAATACAAGGTTTCGATCGGCACGATGGACAGATGCAACGCCTGCAGCGCGCCTGCGAGGCCGCAGAAGCCGCCAGAGATCACAAAGGCCATGAAGCGCGTGGCGCGAACATCGTAGCCGCAGGCGCGTGCGCGCGCCTCGTTCTCGCGCACGGCCTCCAGCACCGCGCCGAACGGCGAGGCCAGGATGCGCGATAGCGCGAACAATGCCAACGCCACGAAGGCGGCGACGACGTAGTACCGCGTCAGCGGATCGACGAAGTTGATGCTGAGCCCGAAGGCTGAAATGCGCGTCAGCTCGATGCCGCGCAGACCGTTCTCGCCACCCGTCCAGGCGGTCGCCTGATAGGCGACGAAATACACGCATTGCGACAGTGCCAGTGTAACCATTGCGAAATAGATGCCGCGGGTTCGGATGGCCAGCGCACCAATCAACGCTGCGATGCACATTCCGCCGATCGTGCCGCCAAGGACGCCGGCCCACCACGGGGCGCCATAGTGAACGATGGCGATCCCGCACGCATAGGCGCCACCACCGAACAACGCGGCATGGCCAAACGACAGCAGCCCAAGTGTCCCGAACATCAGGTTGAAGCCGAGCGCGAACAGCCCATAGATCAGGATGTTCACCGCAATGGCCTTGAACGGCATCAAAAGCGGAAAGATGATCAGGAAGGCGATGCTCAGCACCACGCGATGGCGCTTGCAGGTGGCAACGAAGGCTTGCGGCAACATCAGCTCATCAACCCCGCACGCCCGAAGAAGCCTTGGGGCCGGATCAGCAACACAATCGCCATGAGCGCGAAGATCGAAACCTGCGCCATCTCAGGGGCAAACAAGGATGTCATCGCCACCACGACGCCCACCAGCAGCCCTGCGATGATGGCGCCCAGCAGCGAGCCCATGCCACCCACGACGGTTACGACAAACGCCTCGGCCAGAATGGAATTCCCCATCTCAGGACTGGCGCCTTGCAAAGGGGCTGCCAGCAGCCCAGCCAGTGCCGCAAGCCCTGTGCCGATGCCGAACACCACCAGCCACACCCGCGCCACGTCAATTCCCAAAATGCGCACGATCTGCGGATCGCGGGCGCCGGCGCGGATGATCAGGCCGTACGGCGTGCGTTCAAGGAACAACCACAGCAGCGCCAGCACCACGAAGGTGATGGCGATCACGAATAGTCGGTAGGTGGGGAAGTACCCGATTCCGATATCGGATGCGCCAACCAGCGCGTCTGGCGTGTCGAACTGCAAGCCCGTTGTGCCGAACACGATGCGAACCAATTCGACCATAATATAGGACAGGCCGAACGTGAGCAGCAGCGGATAGTCGATGCCGCGGCCATACAGGCGGCGGATGAGGAACCTCTCTGTCAGCAGGCCGATCGATCCCACAACCAACGGGACGAACAGCAGGCAGAGCCAGAAGTTGAACCCGATGCCAAGCAGCACGATGCCCACATACGCGCCCAGCATGTAAAAGGCGCCGTGAGCGAAATTCACGACAGTGAGCATGCCGAACAGCAGGGACATGCCCAGGGCAAGGAGCACATAGATGGCCCCAAGCGCCAGGCCCGTGAAAAGCTGCAGGACGACAAGGTCGAAGGTAATACCTTCCACTATCGTGGCTCGACAAAGTTAGCCGTCATTGCGCGCAGCCCTTGCGACGAAGCGACCCAGGAGTCACGCGACGAAATTTCACTCTTTCACTCCTGGGTTGCTTCGCTGCGCTCGTAATTCTGGCTTTAAAAGGAGCCAGTGGTCCGATCTAAACGGGCACTTCAGCCCGTCTGGTGAATCGGCCCGCAAAATCAAGCTAGTGCTTTGACACATGATGCACCTTCTGATTGTGTTAGAGCACTAGCCATGGCCTTGATCTTTGCAGCTGCGCAGGTTGTCCGCGTTGGCGGCGTCGGTCGCCAGCACGTTGAACACGTCGTACTGGTTGGACATGTCCTTGGACTTGCTTTCGATGATGAACACCGACTGCACGGACTGGTGGTCGCAGGCGCGGAATTCCTGCGCACCTTTGTACGAGTCGTATTTCAGGCCTTCCATCGCGGCCACAACCTTCGCAGTGTCGGTGGTGCCGGCTGCCTTCACGCCGGTCAGGATCGAACGCACGCCGGCATAGCCGAGGGCGCCGTAATCGGAGGGCACTCGTCCCTCGTTGGCTTTGCGATACTTGTCGTTGAACGCCCTGGCCGAGGGCGTGTTGGCCTCGATGCCCCAGTAATACGAGGTGCCGCCGACCACGCCCTCGAACGCCTGAGCGCCGGCTGCGAGGCGCGAGGTGTAGAGCAGGATGGGCGCCACAATTTTCGTCGTTTTTTTCAGACCGAAATCGGTCGCCTGCTTGATGGAGATCTGCTGGTCGCGGCCGAAATTGGCCAGCACCAGGATATCCGGCTTCAGCGACTGAATGCGGGGCAGCAGGGTTGAAAAATCGGTCGTGCCGAGCGGGTGACGAAGGTCGGCCAGCACCTCGATCCCCATCGTGTTCCCGACGGCCTTGAAGCCGTCGATCATCTCGTTGCCGTAAGCGTAGTCAGCGCGCAGGAACACCACCTTCTTGCCAAAGTTCTTAAAGGCGTAACGGCCCACGGCGCCGGCGGTGAGATAGGGCGTCATCGCCTCATGGAACGTGGTCTTGCTCCAATCCGGCAAAGCCACGATCTGGTCGGACTGGCTGATCGAGTTGAACAGCACGCCGCGCTGCTTGGCGACGTTGTTGATGGCAAGCTGGACCGAGGCGGACAGCGAGCCGGCGATGAATGCCACCTGGTCCTTTTCGATCAGCTCCAAGGTGCGGGTCGCCGCCTCGCCGGGGTCCAGCTTGTCGTCGCGCACCAGCAGCTCGGCCTTGCGACCATTAAGGCCGCCGGCCTCGTTGAACTCGGCAATCGCGATCTGGGCGCAGGCCACCTGGTCCTTCGCCTCGGTGCCATACGGGCCCGTCAGCGGCACCGGGAAGCCGATTTTAATCGCACTATCCTGCGCACGAACAATGGCGGGCATTGCAAGCACCGAGCTTGCAGCCAGCAATGTGCGGCGGGTGATCTGGGCTTTCGTGGCACTGGTCATCGAGCCGTTTCCCTTTTTTGTTTTTGCTTCGTTGTTATCATCTGATCGCAAAACTGCGCCACAGCGCAATGGTCCGTTCAGGCCCGGCCGAGCGCCCGCAGAATCAATTCGGGCGTCAGCGGTATTTCGGTGATCTCCACACCGAACGGCGCCAGCGCGTCGTTGACCGCGTTGGATACGCAAGCGGCCGCCCCGGCAGTACCCGCCTCGCCCGCACCCTTCGCCCCAAGCGCTGATTCCAAGGTGGGCGACACCACATGGGCCACCTCGATATCCGGCATCTCGCCGGCCATCGGCACCAGATAGTCGGCCATGTTGGCGTTGATCATCTGGCCCTGGCTGTCGTACTGGCAGTGCTCGAACAAGGCGGCGCCCAGCCCCTGCACCACGCCGCCGCGGATCTGCTCGTCCACAAGCTGCGGATTGATGATGGTGCCACAATCCTCCACCACCCAATGGCGCAACAGGCGCACGAAGCCGGTGTCGGTGTCGACTTCCAGATACGACGCCTGGATGCCGTTGGTGAAAGCGAACGGGTACTGCCGGGGCACGTAGTGCCGTGTGGCCATCAGCTCGGACTGGAAATCCGGCGGCAGCGTGTCTGGCCGGAAATAGGCGATGCGCGCGAGCTCGGCGAGGGTGAGGCGCTCGCGCCCGTCGGCGGCATCGATGACCGATCCTTGCGCGATATCAAGCGTCTCGGGTAGGGCCTGCAAAATGGTGCCGGCGAGTTTCAGCACGTTGTCTCGCAGCGCCCTGCCCGCCTGCCATGCCGCCTCACCGCCGATGCCGGCGCCGCGTGAGGCCCAGGTGCCCCCACCATAGGGGGTGTTGTCGGTATCGCCCAAAATCACCCGCACCTTGTCGATGGGCACGCCCATGGCGGTGGCCACCACCTGCGCGATGATGGCACCGCTGCCCTGGCCCTGCTCGGTGATGCTGGTCTGGCAGATCACCGCGCCGGTGGCATCAAGCCTGATGGCAGCACCGTCCTGGGCCGAGATGCGCGCGCCGCCCACGCCGTAAAAGGCCGGGCCAGGATTGGTGATCTCGATGAAGCTGGCAAACCCGATGCCGCGATGAATTCCCCGCGCGCGCAATGCCGCCTGTTCCGCGCGCAAGGCGGGATAGTCCATCACCGACAGCAGCTTGTTCAGCGAGGCGTGATGCGACAGCGCCTCGAACTTCAGGCCGGAGGCAGACGCGCAGGGATAGGCGTCGTCGGCCACGAGGTTGCGGCGTCGTATCTCCACCGGGTCCATGCCGATCCGCATCGCCGCGAGGTCGACCAAACCTTCTGTAACGGAGGTGGCGATCGGATGGCCCACGCCGCGATACTGCGACATTCCAGCCTTGTTCTGAAACACCACGCGCGTCCGGGCCCGATAGGTAGGACAGGTATAGGGGCCACCGATGAGGTTGACGACCTGGTTGGCCTCCACCGCCGAGGTGCGCGGATAGACGGAATAAGGGCCGATGCCGGTCAGGTCGTCGATCTCGAAAGCCTGGATCCGGCCGTCGCTGGACACGCCGATCTTGGCATGCACCACGTGGTCTCTGGCGTGAATGTCCGCCACAAAGCTCTCGAGTCGATCGCCCACATATTTCACCGGTCGGCCCAGCATGCGCGACAGCGCAGCCACGGCCATGTCGTCGGCATAGACATGCACCTTAATTCCAAAACTTCCGCCGACATCCTGGCAGAGGATACGCACCTGCGGCTCCTCCAGCCCCAGATGCAGCGCGATGATGTTCTGCATCATGTGCGGCGCCTGGGTGCCGAGATGCACGGTCAGGCGTTGCTCGCCAGGGTTCCAGTCGGCGACGATGGACCGCGCTTCCAGGGTCACGCCGGTGTGGCGCCCGAAGGTGAAGGTCTTTTCAACCACCACGTCGGAACGCGCAAACGCTGCATCGACCTCACCAGCATCGAGGCGGCGTTCAAAGGCGAGATTATCGCCAAGGCTTTCGTGGATGACCGGCTGCGACGGGTCAAGCGCCGCCATCACATCCACCACCGGCGGCAATTCGGAAAAATCGATCTCGATGCGTTCGGCCGCATCCTCGGCCTGGGCGCGGCTGGCGGCCAGCACGGCGATGATCGGCTCGCCCTGCCAGCGCACGCGTTCAATCGCCATCGGGTGCTGCGGCGCGGATTTCAGGCCCTTCAGATGGGCGAGCACACCAACCCAAGGGGTGCAGAATTCGGCCAGTTCGGCCCCCGTCACGATTCGCACCACGCCCGGCATGGCGCGCGCGGCCGTGGTGTCGATGCGGGTGATTTCGGCGTGGGCATAGGGCGAGCGCAGGAACGCCACATGCACCATGCGCGGCAGCGAGAGGTCGCTCACATACAGGCCACGCCCCTGGGTCAGCCGCGCGAGGTTGGGGCGCGGGACGGAGCGGCCGATATAGGAATTGGGAAGATCGGTCGGCGACAGGCTCATCGTGCCGCCTCCCGAGTGCCGGCGGTGCTTTCGACGGCGTCGTGACGTTGGCGCGCCGTCTGTTCGACGGCGTCGACGATCGCCTGATACCCAGTGCAGCGGCAGTAATTGCCCGACAGGTGTTCGCGGATTTCCTCCCGCGTGGGCACGCCGCCGTGGCGCAGCAGATCCTGGGCGGCAATCAGCATCGCCGGCGTGCAGAAGCCGCATTGCAACGCATTGCGGGCGATAAAGGCGGCCTGGAGATCGGCGATCTCACCAGTGTCAGACAGGCCCTCGATCGTCTCCACCACGCAGCCATCGGCCTGCACCGCCAGCACCAGGCAGCCGCGCACGATGTCGCCATCCAGGCGCACGGTGCAGGCACCGCAAACGCCGTGCTCGCAGCCGAGATGGCTTCCGGTGAGGCCGAGCTGCTCGCGCAAGAAGTCCACCAGATGGGTGCGCGGCAGCACGTCTGCGGTGACCGTCTCGCCGTTGACCGAAAGCGTGATGTTCATGCGGCTGTCTCCATGCGGGTGACGACACGGCGCAGCAATACGCGCGCAAGATGCAGGCGGGTGCTGGCGGAGGCCTGCAGATCGTCATGCGGTTGGAGATCGCGGCCCAGTGCTGCCGCTGCCTCGTCCAGCGAGCCACCGCCGATGAGGATCTCGGCGGCCTGGAGGGCCAATGTGGCGCGCGTGCCGACTGAGAAATATCCCAGTCGCAACTCTGTCCACGCCCCGTTCGCCCGGCGCCCTTGTGCCGCCAGGCCCACGATGGCGTAGTCGCCACTGCGCCGGGCGAGTTCCTCAAAGCCGTGCGTCGCGTCGGCATGCTGCGGATCGATCTCGATGGCGGTCAGGATCTCGTCCGGGCGCAGCGCCGTTTCGAACAATCCAGTGAAGAAGCTGGAAGCTGGGATCACCCGTACGCCGTCAGGCCCTTCGGCCACCAGGCGCGCGGCCAGGGCCAGAATGCAGGCCGGCAACTCGGCGGCGGGGTCGGCATTGGCCAGGCTGCCCCCGATCGTGCCGCGGCTGCGAAGAGCGGCATGGGCGACATGCACGATGGCGCGGGACAGCAGTGGAGCGTGACGTGCGATATCGGCCGAGCCGAGCAGGTCGGCATGACGGGTGAGCGCGCCGATTTTCAAACCGGACGGCGAGACGACGATGCTGCGCAACGCGTCGATCCGGCTGATGTCGATCAGGATATCCGGTGCCGACAGGCGCAGGTTCAGCGCGGGCAGCAGGCTTTGACCACCGGCCAAAAGTTTCGCGCCGGTGCCGTGCCGGGTGAGCAAGGACAGCGCCTCGCCGACAGATGTGGCCCGAACGTAGTCGAACGCCGCAGCCTTCACGCGTCTCTCCCTATCAACTCGGTTGCCGCTAGAAGTCGGGAATTAAGCGGCCCCGTCAAGCCACGCTGTAGCAGCAATCAGGATGTCCTCGGGTCTTGACTTTTTGCAGCCAGACCGCAGGGTCTAAGCCAACCGGAACAGGTGCGACATGCCGATCAACACGCTGGATCATTATTCGATCCGGACCGCCGACCTTGCTGCCACACGAAGCTTCTTTGTCGACGTGATGGGATTCGAGGTCGGGCCACGGCCGGACTTTCCCTTCCCCGGTGTGTGGCTCTACCAAGGTGGTATCGCGGTGGTGCACGTCATCGGGATCGATCCGACCGACAGCGCGGGCCTGCAGGACTATCTCGGCGATCGCAGCGCCACCGAGGAAGCTGGCAGCGGCATGATCGACCACGTGGCCTTCGCCGCCACCGATATTGACGCCGTTCGTAGCCGCATCTCGGCAGCTGGTATGGAGTTCCGCGAGCGTCAGGTGCCTGCGATGCAGCTCCGGCAGCTCTTCGTGAACGACCCAAGCGGCATCACCATCGAGCTGAACTTCAACGAGTGATGCGGTGGAGATGCATCAGCCGGGTGTGGGCGGCCGGGCCGCCCGCCCCGTCGTAGCCCTGCGCGTATCGACATACGCCTGGCCGTTCCACGTCCAGCGACCATCATTGCCCACGATCAGGTCACGCATGCCATTGTGTCGCGCGCTGTCCACCTTTACCGCGCCGCCCACGGAATCGAGCACCTTCACCCATGTCCGGGCCCGTTCGACGTAGACCGACGTGTTGCAGCCGGCCGACCCGCACTCGCGTTCTGATTGCAGCTGAACGAAGATCGCCGGCTTGTCGGATCGCGCGCCGAGACTGGCCTCGCCAACCAGCAACAGCGGCGCATCACCTTTCTGCGCCGCGCGCGCCAGGTCCGCCGCGACCAGGGTGCGGGCCGTGGTGTCGAGCGGCGTGCCCGGGCGCGGCTTCAGCGGCACTGGCGTGGTGGCCGCCAGAGCGGAAACCGAAAGCACCAGCAACGCGGCATGGAACAGATACGGGGCGATCTTCATAGGAACTCCGAACATGCCAGACTGGCGATATCACATGATCCCAATGCTCTGTACCCCGCCGAAAGTTCCGTATGAGCGACAATTCCGCCGCATGCCGACGATGAAGCCATGAGCGGCTCCAGGGTGCGGCATCTGGTGCTGGTGGGCGCGGGGCACGCTCATGTGGAGGTGCTGCGGGCATTCGGGCGGGACCGGCCGCGCGATACGCGGATAACGCTGATCACACGCGAAGCCGCATCGCCGTATTCCGGCATGCTGCCGGGCACCATCGCCGGTCATTACACGCGCGACGAAACCGAAATCGCGGTAGCGCCTCTGGCGCGGTTCGCCGGCGCCGATCTGATCGTCGATGAGGTCATTTCCCTCGATGTACAGGCCCGTCTGGTGCATCGAAAGGCCGGGCCGCCCGTCGCATTCGATTTTCTGTCGCTCGATGTCGGCTCCACGCCCAATGTTGGCGACGTGCCGGGTGCGGCGGAGCACGCCATTCCGGTCAAACCCATCGACGGGTTCTTGTCGCGGTTCGACTTGCTGCACGCCGACGCGCTGGCCGGGCGGATCCGCCGGTTGGCGCTGGTCGGCGCTGGTGCGGGCGGCGTGGAATTGCTGATGGCCGTGGCGCACCGCCTGCGCCGCGACATGCCCGACCGGCCCATCGAACTCACGCTGATCTCCGGAAGCCAAAACATTCTGGCCGGGTTTTCAGCAGGGTTTCGCCGCAGGATAGAGGCTGCCCTGGTCGGGCAGGCCATCGCCGTGGTGGAGGGCGCCCGCGCCTTGCGGGTCGCGGCAGATGGCGTCTTCCTTGCTGGCGGTGGGTTCGTGGCAGCCGATGCGGTGCTGTGGACCACCCAGGCCAGCCCCGCGCGCTTCCTGGCCGCGGCCGGACTCGCATGCGACCAGCACGGCTTCCTGCTGGTGGATGAAATGCTGCGCGCCGAGGGACAGGCCGGCATTTTTGCGGCTGGCGACATGATCGCCTTTGCCCCGCACGCCCTGCCGAAGGCCGGGGTCTACGCCGTCCGGGCCGGGCCGGTGCTGGCCCGCAATCTTCGCGGCAGCCTCAACGGCACCGGCTTGGCACCGTTTCGTCCGCAGCGCCGTGCCCTGGTGATCTTGGCAACCGGCGCGCGCCATGCCGTCGCCACCGGATACGGGTTCACGCTGGCGGGCGATTGGGTCTGGCGCTGGAAGGACTGGATCGACCGTCGCTTCATGGCGCGCTTTCGCCTCGTTGGATCGGGGCGTATGCGGTAACGCCCTTGACGGCCGATACTGCCATTGGTTGACGCGCCCTGGTGGATTCGAACCACCGACCTGCGGATTAGAAGTCCGCTGCTCTATCCAACTGAGCTAAGGGCGCAAACCATCGGAGGACGCGGTCAGTGCGTCCAGTTTTCGGAACGGCCGAACTTGAAGTTGTCGGCGTAGGATTTCGGTTTTTTGGTCCGCTCGGCCACCTGCAGTTCGGCATCGTACGCCAGACCCGCGCGGGTGGCATAGGCGATCGCCTCTTCGCGGGTTTCGAAATACAGCCTTATCTGAGACTGGGTGTCACCACTACCGGTCCAGCCCATCAGCGGGTCGGCCACACGTTTCATGGACGGCGCAAAATCCAGCATCCAGTCCTGGCCGGCGGGTCCTGACTGCATAGAGGTTTTGGGTTTGCGGTAGATCCGTGCGCGCGAATTCATGCCCCGTCCTCGATGCTGGAGCAATATCGACTGAGGTTGGCTCAACCGTGCGATCAAATTGCTCGTCAAAACAAACACCTGAAGCGCTGTTGCTTCGCCTGCCGGAAGCTGTCGCGCCCAAGGCTCAAAGGAGTGGTCGGGGCGAGAGGATTCGAACCTCCGGCCCTCTGGTCCCAAACCAGATGCGCTACCAGGCTGCGCCACGCCCCGACTGCGGCGGAACCTAGGTGCCAAGTGGCGTTGTGGCAAGCACCGGTTCAGCCCGCCTTGCTGAAGATACGATTTTGCACCTTGTCGCCCACACGGATGTCGAGTTTTTCGGCGGCCCCGGCGGCGATCTCCAACGTGGCACGCACCGGTCCACCGCTGCTGATGACGGCCAGACTCTGCGGCACAGTGCGCTCGGCGATATGGTGAATGGTGCCGTCGGGATCGATGAACAGCATGTCCAGCGAAGACACCGTGTTGCGCATCCACATGTTGCTCTCGCGCACGCTGCCCCAGTCGAACAACATGCCGGTGCCATCAGGGACGGTCTTGCGGTACATCAGCCCTACCGTCTGCTGGTCGGTGCTCATGGCCATCTCCACCGTGAAGTCGAGCTTGCGGCCATCATGGGTGACGATCACCAGCTTTTCCGTCTGCAGCATCGGCTGCGCCTCGGTTGGATTGATGATCTGAGAGAGTGCCTGGGCCACGGGAAAGACAGCCATGGCCGTGAGGCCTGCGAGAAGGAAGCGGCGCGTCGTCATGCGGATACCTCGGGTCGGTGAAGGCGAATAAGCTCTGAGATTTCGGGGCGGACATCTCCCTCGCGGGGGGCGTCGCGCAATGTGGTGTGCCAATGCGCCGGCGGGTTGCGGCCGGCGGCACGGTTGTAGACCAGGGAGCGCAACACTGTCTCGGCTGCCGGCGACAGGTGGTCTGGGATCTCGAAGCCGTTGAGCGTGGCCCAGATGCCGGCCCAGCAGCGGGCCACGGTGTAGGGGTTGTAGCCGCCGCCACCCACCACGACGAGGCGCGGCGCGAGGGTGCGAATGGCCGCCACCGCCGCCCAATATGCGTTGTTGGACAGCGACAGCTTCGCCAGCGGGTCTTCCTCCAGCGAATCGGCACCGGACTGCAGCATGAGCGCCTGGGGTGCGAAATCCC
Organism: Acetobacterales bacterium; assembly: GCA_038229175.1. GTDB lineage: Bacteria > Pseudomonadota > Alphaproteobacteria > Acetobacterales > Acetobacteraceae > CAIQQQ01. The sequence goes on from JBBROR010000006.1 coordinate 18,300, forward strand.
GGATCAACGGCAGCACGGCGTGCTGCATGATGGCGCGGTGCTCGGTGTCATTCAGGCCCCGCGGCACCGGGAAATTGCGCGCCATGCCGCCGGCGCGGTCGGTGGCATGGCCGGTGTTGGGCCACCTGCCCTGCTCGTGGATGCTCATGGTAAGGACGCGCGGGTCCTGGGCAAACGCATCCTGCACACCGTCGCCATGATGGGCGTCGAGGTCGAGATAGACCACGCGTTGCAGCCCGGCATCGAGCCATTGCAGAATGCCGAGGACCGGATCGTTCAGGTAGCAGAAGCCGCTGGCCCGGGCGGGCATGCCGTGATGGGTGCCGCCGCCCGGAAAATGCACCACACCGCCTTGCTGGGTCAGCCGGGTGGCCAGCAGCACTCCGCCGGCCGATGTGGCGGGGCGGCTATAAACCTCGCGATAGACCGGATTGCCGTCAGCGCCGATCCGGTAGCGGTCGCGGATCGCGTCGGACACGTGCTGGGTGCGCTCGGCCTCCTGCAGCGCGGCGATATAGTCCGCGTCGTGAAAGCGGGTCAGGTCTTCGGTCCTGGCCATCGGCGCAACCAGGGTTGTGGCCGGGTCGAGCCATCCCATCGCCGCAACGAGGTCGGTGCAGGTCGACACCCGCGGGATCGCCAGCGGATGCTTCGGGCCGTAGGTGGAGTTGCGGTAGATCTCACTGCCGATATAGACCGGCCCAACCCGCGAATCTGGGAAAGTCAGGGGCTTCAACTCCGCGCCAGGTAGCCGCCATCCACCGGAATGGCCGCGCCGGTGACGAAATCCGAGGCGCGGGACGCCAGGAACACCGCCGTCCCCGCCAGGTCCGACGGCTGGCCCCAGCGCGCCGCTGCGGTCCGCGCCAGCACCATCTCGTTCAGCCCCTCGATCTGCGCCCGGGCGCCGACAGTGAGGTCGGTGTCGATCCAGCCGGGGAGAAGCGCGTTCACCTGGATGTTGCAGGCAGCCCAGGCGGTGGCGAGCGCCTTGGACAGGTTCATGATTCCGGCCTTGCTGGAGGCATAGGCGGCCGAGAAAGGCGAGCCGCCGACCGACAGCACCGAGCCGATATTGATGATCTTGCCGCCGCCCTGGGCCTTCATGGCGGGATAGGCGGCCTGGCAGAGGAAGAAGGCGCTGGTCAGATTGGTGTCCATCACATGATGCCACTCCGCCTCCGCGAGGTCCTGCGGCGCTTTTCGAATTGTTGTGCCGGCGTTGTTCACCAGGATGTCCAGCCGCCCGAAATTCGCCACTGTTTCTGCGACCATCGCCTCGCACGCTGCCTTTCCGGTCACGTCGGCAGAAATAAAAATGGCGTCGCCGCCGAGGGCCGCCAGCGCCATCGCCGCCTTTTCAGGGTTGCGGCCAGAGATTGCCACCCGTGCGCCAGCGTCGCGCAGGCCGATCGCCATGCCCAGGCCGATGCCGCCATTGCCGCCCGTGACAAGCGCCACCTTGCCGGTGAGATCGAAAAGCGACATCGCGGTTTCTCCTGCAGGCCCAGCTGGCCGAGCGCCGTTCTAGACATAGGTGGCTTCGACCACCAAGCCAGCCCGAACCGCAATGAACACCTGGCCAAGCAAGGGGCCAAGCACGGGGCCAAGCACGTGGCCAAGTCTCGGAGGCTGGGTCATATTACGGCAATGACAGAAAAAATTCTTGGCGTTCTCGGCGGAATGGGCCCTCTGGCCAGCGCCCATTTCATGACCCGGCTCACGCTGCTGACCCCTGCGCAGACTGATCAGGAACATGTGCCGACGGTGCTGTGGTCTGATCCGCGGGTCCCCGATCGAACAAGGGCACGCAGTGGCGGTCCGGATCCGTTGCCGGCATTGCTGCGCGGCATCAGGGGACTGGTGTCAGCGGGTTGCGGCGCGATCGCCATCCCCTGCAACACCGCGCATGGTTGGTTCGACGCGATGGTGGCCGAGGCCGGCGTGCCCGTGCTGCATATCGTCGATGCCGCGGCCAATCGCATTGCGGACGTGGCGGCGCCTGGGGAAATCGTGGGCGTGATGGGCACGCAGGCCACGCTGGACATGCGGCTGTATCAGGATCGGCTGGAGAAACGGGGTTGGGTCACCATCACCCCGGATGCGGACGAGATGGCGCGATTGGTATCGCCGGCAATTGCGGCCGTGAAGGCCAATCGGGTCACCGAAGCCTACGCGCCGTTGGCCGAAATGGCCACTTTGCTGGCTGCCCGAGGCGCATCGGCGGTGGTGTTGGGTTGCACCGAGATCCCGCTCGGGATGAAGGCCGGCCCCTACGCCAGCCTGGGCGTCCCGCTCATCGACTCCATCGATACGCTGGCCCTGGCCGCGATAGCCTGGGCGCGTTCGTGACCAGGTGCCGGCAACGCAACCGTTTCAGTCGCGGCATCGGATCGGTGTTGATATAAAGTTTTTCACTGCCCTATGGTTTTTTGCGATAGCGGTGGCGCGTAAACCCGAAGCATGTCTCTAATTTGATCAATGACTCCTGCCGGGTCTGACAAAAGAGCCTGATGAACAAATCCGAAGGGTCCAAGCGGAATGCGCTTCACTGAGATTGGCCAGCAATTGCGAGCCTACCGACTGGAGTCGGGCCTGCGCGCCGAGGAGATCGCAGCCAGGCTGGGGGTCTCGCGCGCAGCGCTTTATCGCTACGAAAAAGGCGAGGTGATCAAGCTCGACACCATCAAGCGGCTGGCAGAGCTGCTGAAGATCTCACCGCTGTCGCTGCTCGGCATCGGGGTGGAATACTACAATCGCCCCATCGGTTATCTCGAGCGGATGCGTCAGATCGAAGAGACCGCCGATCAGATCATGCAGGTGCATGGCCCGATTTGTTACCTTACCACATCGAATGCCTATGACGCCGCCCTGAGCGATGCCTTCGAGGAGGCGGCGGAACTGGCAGGCGGCGAGCGCGGCAGCATGCGGGCCACGAGCGAGCAGGTGCTTGGTATTCTGGCGGCGCGCAAACGGATGTACGGGGTTCGCCGGCCCAGCATCATCGCCATGATTGCCCTGCCCCGGCTTCAACAGTTCCTAGAAGGCGGCGTGGCCAGTTCCGTGACGCTGTCAGACCGTGCGCGACGGATCTGTCGGCAGGTGGCGGCGGCGGAAGTCGAGAACATTGCCGTCATCATGGAATCCGAGCCGATGGGCCTGCAGTTCGGCCTGCTTCCAACCGTCGAGCCGACCGGCAGTTTCAAGGTGCTGCGCGCCCGGGACCGCGCGACGCTTGCGATCAATCCTTTCCGCCCGGACACGGCCCCCAACACGCCATCGGGCGTGGCCATGATCACCGGAGCCGATGAGGCGATCGCGGCGCATCAACGCGTCGCCGAGGCGCTGTGGCGGGAGGCTCTGAAGGGCGCCACCGCCGCCGCCAGGGTTCGGCAACTGATCGAAGCACACAGGCCTGCCTGATGGGCGCGGGTCGGTCGGCCCAGCGTGAGCGGGTACGTTGATCTGGTGGGTTGATCTGGTGGAGCGGCGCGCCGATGCTGCCAGAATGACAACAAGACTCTTTCTGGAAGACAGCGCCGCCACCGGCATGAAGGCCACGGTGGTTTCAGTTTCGCCGGCGGGCATCACGCTGGACCAGACCGTGTTCTATGCAAGGTCCGGGGGCCAACCTGGCGACTCGGGTGTGCTGCTCTGGGATGGCCAGTCCATAGAAATCACCGAGGCGATCAAAGGTGACGGCGAGTCCATCCTCCACGTGCCGCAGTCGGGCGCGGTCCTTCCCGAAGTGGGAGAGACCGTCACGGGCACCATCGACTGGGCAAAGCGGCACGCGCTGATGCGGATGCACACCGCTTTGCATCTTCTGTGTGCCGCTCTGCCCGGCGTGTCCGTGACCGGCGGGTCGATCGGCGCCGTGAAGTCGCGGTTGGATTTCGACATGGCTGACCCGCCGGCCCGCGAAACGCTGGAAGAAAAGCTGCAAACGTTGATCGATGGCGATTATGCGATCGCCGCCTTCTGGGTCGACGAAAACGTGCTGGACACAAATCCGTCATTGGTGCGCACCCTTTCGGTGCAGCCGCCGCGCGGCACCGGCCGGCTGAGGCTGGTGCGGATCGGATCCGAAGAGGCGCCGGTCGACCTGCAGCCCTGCGGCGGCACGCATGTGAGCCGCACCTTGGAGATCGGTGCGGTGCGGATAACCAAAATTGAAAACAAAGGCCGGCAGAACCGGCGCATCTCCCTGGAGTTCGCCCCATGAAACCACTGGTGTCCACCGAATGGCTGGCTGAGAACCTGGGCGAGGTTCTGGTGTTCGACTGCACCAAATACCTGCCCAACGAGCCGCGAGACGCGCAGGCCGAGTTCGCGGCGGGCCATATTCCAAGTGCGCATTTCTTCGACATCGACGCCATCGCCGACACCGACAGCGAGATGGCGCATATGGTCCCGTCGGCCGGCCGCTTCGCCCGCATGGTCGGTGCGCTCGGCATTTCCAGCACCAGCCGGGTGGTGTTCTATGACCAGAAGGGCCTGTTCAGCGCGGCGCGCGGCTGGTGGATGATGGGGCTGTTCGGCCATGACCGTTCGGGCGTTTTGGATGGTGGGCTGCCGAAATGGGTGGCCGAGGGCCGCACCTTGGAGGCCGGTGCCGCACCGAAGCCGAAGCCGGTGGAATTCTGCGCCAATCTGCGCGCCATGCGGCTGCGCGGTCTTGGCGACATGATCGAAAACCTTTCGACGAAGTCCGAGATCATGGTCGATGCGCGCGCCGCCGGGCGGTTCGATGGCACAGCGGCCGAACCCCGCCCGGGCATTCGCGGCGGGCATGTTCCAGGGGCCGTCAATCTACCGGTGTCGGAAATGCTCGGTGCGGATCAGACCATGCTTCCCAAAGATGAGCTTCGGGCAAAGTTTGCCGCCATTGGCGTGGATGGCACCCGCCCTGTCGTCACCAGCTGCGGCAGCGGCATCACCGCCACCGTGCTGACCCTTGCCATGACCCGAGCAGGCCTTCCGATGGGCGCCGTCTATGACGGCTCCTGGACCGAATGGGGCGGCCGCACCGACACGCCTGTGGAGACGAAATAATGCCCGACGACGTGAAGCCGAAAGCCAAACCGAGCCTTTCCACCAGGCTGTCCCATGCCGGCCGAGCGGGGACGCATGCGCATGGCTTCGTCAATCCTGCCGTGCATCGCGGCTCGACGGTGCTGTATCCCGACGTTGCCACAAGGCAGGCCGCAGGCGGCAAGCGGCTGGATCAGTATATGATCTACGGCACGATGGGTGGGCCCACGCATTACGCGCTGGAAGACGTGATCGCCGAAATCGAAGGCGGCACACGTTGCCAGATCGTGGGCACCGGGCTGGCCGCCGTCACCACGCCGTTGCTCGCTTATCTGAAATCCGGCGATCACTGCCTGATGCCGGACAGCGTCTATGGCCCGGCGCGCGGATTTGCCACGGGCATGATGGCGGGCTTCGGCATCGAGACCACGTTCTACGATCCGTGCATCGACGGCCCCGGGCTCACGGCGCTGATGCAGCCGAACACCAAGGTGCTGTATCTCGAAAGCCCCGGCAGCCACACGTTCGAAGTGCAGGACGTGCCGGCGCTGGCAAAGGTGGCGCACGCGCATGGCGCAAAGGTGCTGATGGACAACACCTGGGGCATCCATCATTTCCAGCCGTTCGAGCATGGCGTGGACGTGTCGATCCAGGCGCTGACGAAATACGTGGTCGGCCACTCCGATGCGCTGCTGGGCAGCATCGTGACCAACTCGGACGAGGATTGGGAGTGCGTGCGCGGTGCATCGCTGACGCTGGGGATGTATGCCAGCCCGGACGACTGCTGGCTGGCGCTGCGGGGCTTGCGCACCATGGCGGTGCGGATGGAGCGGCAGATGCAGTCTGCCCTCGAAGTCGCCAAATGGCTTCAGGGCAGGCCCGAGGTGGCCCAGGTTCTGCACCCGGGCCTGCCGGGCGCCCCCGGCCACGAGCTCTGGAAACGTGATTTCACGGGTGCCTGCTCGCTGTTCGGCCTGGTACTGCAGCCGGGCTTCAGCGAGGTCGCAGCGCATGCGATGACCAACAGTCTGGAGCTGTTCGGTATCGGCGCCAGCTGGGGCGGTTATGAGAGCCTGGCGCTGCCGACCACCGGCTTCATCAACCGCACCGTCGGAACCGGCGATTTCGGTGGGCAGACGATTCGGCTGCATATCGGCCTGGAGTCACCGGCAGATCTGATCGCCGATCTGGAGCATGGGTTCGGCGTTTTACGTTCGAATTCGCTGGATATGCAGATCATGGATTGATGTCTGGCCGGGCGCCTACGGGGTTTGGCAGCCTGCGCAAAGACCTTCGGCCTCCACCATCCCGCGCGCCAGGGCGAAACCCTGGCGCGTGGCGGCGGCCTGCAGGGCAGTCACGATCGCCTCGTCCTCCATCTCGATCACCCGCTTGCAGTTCGAGCAGATCAGGAATTGCGCGGCATGGGCGTGCCCGTGCTGATGCAGCCCGTCATCAATACAGCCGATGAACGCCGCCAACTTTTCCACCCGGTGGATGAAGCCCTGCTCTACCAGGAAATCCAATGCGCGATACACGGTGGGCGGCGCTGACGGGCCACGCGCGGTGCGCAGGCGGTCCAGAAGGTCATAGGCGCCCGAGGGCTGCTTGCTTTCGAGCACGAGGCCGAGCACCTGGCGGCGTAATTCGGTCAGCCGGGCGCCGCGCCCGGTGCAGCGCTGTGCAGCCTGTTCGAGAAGCGCCAATGTGGCCGGTGAAAAGCTATCTTGCATACGCCACCCTATATCACGCCTGGAGCCAGACCATGACTGCCGCGATTTTGAACCAAATACGCTTCAACAGCCGCGGCCTGGTGGCCGCCATCGCGCAGCAGCATGACAGCCTGGAAGTGCTGATGATGGCCTGGATGAACTGCGACGCGGTGAATGAGACTCTCGCGACCGGTCAGGTCTGCTACTACAGCCGCTCCCGTCGTGGACTTTGGCGCAAGGGCGAGAGTTCGGGCCAGACCCAGAAGCTCGTGGATATGCGGCTGGATTGCGATGGCGACACGCTGTTGCTGATGGTCGACCAGACCGGAGTGGCCTGCCACACCGGCACACATAACTGCTTTTTTCGAGCCTGGCGCGACGAGGATCTGGTGAAGATCGCCAAGCCCCTGGTCGACCCGAAAGAGCTTTATGGCCATGTTCATGACTGATCTGACCCCCGGCACCGTCCCCGTCCCCGTCACCGTTCTCACCGGCTTCCTCGGCGCCGGCAAAACCACGCTTCTGAACAAGCTGTTGAAGCAGCCGGAGCTTGCCAATACAGCCGTCCTCATCAACGAATTCGGTGAAATCGGCCTCGACCACCTGATGGTGGAGGCGGTGGATGGCGATACCATCCTGCTGGCCGCGGGCTGCCTGTGCTGCACCGTGCGCGGCGATCTGTCCCGGGCACTTGCCAAGCTGGCACCGCGGGTGCGCGCGGGCGAGATCGCGCGGGTGATCATCGAGACGACGGGGCTTGCCGATCCGGCGCCGGTGATCGCCACCTTGTTGGGCGACCCCATCGCCGCCGCGCTGTTCCGGCTCGACGGCATTGTGACAGTGATCGATGCGGTGCATGCGATGGGCCAGATCGATGCGCATCCGGAGGCGCTGCGCCAAGTGGCGGTGGCCGATCGGGTCGTGATCACGAAGGCCGATCTGGCCGACACCACCGAATTGCGCGTGCGGCTGTCGCAGCTGAATCCAGGCGCCCCGATTCTGTCCGCCGAGCACGGCGATGTGCCGGCGGCCGCCTTGCTGAATGCCGGGCTGTTCGACGCCTCCGGCAAGATCCCCGATGTGGCCGGCTGGCTGCGCGATTCAGCGTTCGAAGATCATCATCATCATGACGTGAACCGCCACGACGCCGAAATCCGGGCGTTCAGCATCAGCTTCGATAAGCCACTGCACTGGCAAGGTGTCGGCACCTGGCTTGAAATGCTGGTCAGCACGCGCGGCGAAAGCCTGTTGCGGGTGAAGGGAATCCTCGATCTGGCTGGCCAGGAACGCCCGGTTGTCATCAACGGGGTACAGCATCTGTTTCATGCCCCCACGCTTCTTGCGGCGTGGCCTGTGGATGAGCCACGGCGATCGAAGCTCGTGTTCATCGTGCGCAATCTCGAACGAGATGTGCTGCTGCGGGGCCTAGAGGCGTTCGAGGCGGCGGCCGTTTGATCCCATCCGGATCTTCGCCATGAATCCGCCACGTACCGTAACCATTGTTTAATCCGCATGAGACCAGATGGTGATGCCGGAAGGTTTTAATGGAGGACAAGCGAATGGAGACCAGACCGATGTGCACCGCCGACCGAGGTTGCTGCAACGAGACGCTGACCTTCGAAACGCTGATGACCGATCCCCTCACGCGGCTGGTGATGAAAAGCGACGGTGTTTCGTTCGACCAGTTGGCCACGGTTCTGACGGACGCCCGGTCCGCCATCCGCGCCCGCGAATTTGCCGCAGAAGTGGCGGCAAAATAGCGGTCGGCGTGCAACGCCGGGCCTATCGCAAAGACGTGAGTGCGGTGCCATCGGGGGCAAAGTTCGCCGGCGCCAGCCAAGCCAGGATGCGGTCGCGATGGGTGGGCCATTCGTCTTCCATGATTGAATAGAACGCCGTGTCGCGCCGACGGCCTTTTATGACGTAGTGGGCGCGCAATGTTCCCTCATATGTAAAGCCAAGCCTTGCGGCGGCGCGGCAGGAGGGCGCGTTGAGCGCGTTGCATTTCCACACCAGGCGCCGATAGCCGAGATCGTCGGCCACGAGACGCAGCAACAGGAACATCGCCTCGGTGGCGGCGCGGGTGCGCTGCATGCGGGGGCCGAACCAGATATGGCCGAGCTCGATGGCGGCAAATTTCGGCTGAATTTCCATCAACGTGATCCAGCCGGACACCACACCGGTGGCGACAGGCCGAACCGCCCAGGCCATCGGGTCGAGGGTGGTGGCGAAATCCGCCACGAAGGCTGTCATGGCCGCCTGGGTGGCGAAGGGGCCGTAGCCCATGTAGGTCCAGCTGTCGTTGGCTCCCTGGGCCGCGTCCCACAGCTCCGCGGCGTGTCGGACATGCAGGGGCTCAAGTTCGACATGCGTGCCGCGCAGTTTGACACGGGCCGGCAGCGGGCGGGGAGTGGAATCGACCTCGGGTCCAATAGGAAGAGTGTTCATGCGATATTTATGAACGATTCTGATGTTTCATGCGTTGTCCAAATGTTGATTGTGTTGTGCGGCTTATGTGGCTCCGTCCGCAGCCGCTTGCATCATCGGCAACCGAACCCGCGTCGCATCAAAGGAAACATCCAATGTCCCGTTTGCTCAGCCTGACAATTCTGGCAGCAATGGCGCTCGCCGCACCGGCGCGGGCCGAAATGGTCAACTTCAAGGCCAGCATAAGCGGCGCCCAGGAAGTCCCCGCCAAGACGACCGATGGCAAGGGGGACGCTCTCGCCACGCTCGACACCAAAACGAAGATGTTGAGCTACACCGTGACCTATACCGGCCTGTCGGGCGCGGCCACCGCCGGTCACATCCATGGCCCGGCCGCTGCCGGCGCCAACGCCGGCGTGCTGGTCCCATTCGCCAGTGCCGCCAGCCCCATCAGCGGCACCGCCACGCTGACGGACGCGCAGATTGCCGATCTGATAGCTGGCAAGATGTATGTGAACATCCATACCGCGGCCAATCCGGGCGGTGAAATTCGCGGGCAGCTGACGAAGTAGACCTCAGCCTGCGGTGGGGCGTCATAGAGCGTCCCACCCTAGAGGATTTCGGGCACGCGCTCGGCCGGCGGCGTGTTGCGGCTGCGGTGGCAGCGCACGATGCCGTCTATCACCACCATGCCGATGCCTGGCAGATCGCCCAGGCGGATACTGTCGAGCAAGTCGGTGCCGGCGGAGTGCTGGGCGCGGTCCATAAACACCAGATCCCCTGCCCGTCCCGGCGAAATGATGCCGCAATCGAGTTTGCGCATGCGGGCGGTGTTGCCGGTCGCACAGGCGAATATCTGCTCGGCCGGCGTGTCGCCGACCGCGGACAGCAAGGCGATCATGCGCAGAATGCCCAGCGGCTGCACGCCGGAGCCGGCGGGGCTGTCGGTGCCGAGGATCACCCGCTCCATCTGCCCCAGTTCCTTGGCGAATCGGAGCGCCGCAAGGCCGGCCATCTCGTTGCCGTTATGGACGATCTCGATCCCTCGCCCACAGCCTTCGCACAGGCAACGGATCTGGCGCAGCGGCAAGGCGGTATGGCCGCCGTTGATATGGCCGATGATGTCGGCATCGGCTTCCAACACCGTATCGGCATCGATGTAGCCGCTGCCGGGCACCGAGGGGCCGCCGGTGTGGATGGTGCTCTGAATGCCGTATTTGCGTGCCCAGGCCACCATTTCGCGGGCCTCGTAACCGGCCTTCACCGTCCCGAGGCCGACCTCGCCCAGCAAGGTCACGCCACCGGCGGCAAGTTCGGCGAAATCGCTCTCCACCATTCCGCGTTCGATCAGCGGCGCGCCGGCATGCAGTTTCACGCCCCCGGGGCGGAAGTTTGCAAAGCTGCGTTGGGCGGTGATGGCAAGCGCCTTGAGGCCGATGATGTCGCGCGGGCGGCCAGGCCAATGCGCCTCGCCCGCCGAAATCATGGTGGTGACGCCGCCGTTCATCGACGATTCGACCCAGCCGAACTGGTTCTGTCGTGGTGTCCAGTCGCCCAGCACGGGATGCACATGACTGTCGATGAGGCCCGGCGAGACGGCGCAGCCATGGGCATCGATCGTGATCGTCGCGTCGGCGATGTCGCAGTCGGCAAGGCGGCCGACCGATTCGATGCGCCCCTTCGCCAGCACGATGGTGTCCGCATCCAGGATCGGCGCCTCAAGCCTGCCGGACAGCATCAGCCCGATATTGCGGATCACCATTCGGCCGGTTTGGGTTTCGGGTCCTGCGGCCAGCGCCATGGGAAATTCCTTTTTGGATCACGTCAGGCGAACACACTCCCCAGCGTTTGGTCAAACCGGGCGAACGCGGGATGCTGCCGGATATGAACCAGATCCTTGTCCGAGACCTCCGTCCGCGACAGCAGATCGCCACCCGCGTCGCCTTCTTCATCGCGGGGTTCGCGATGTCCGCCTGGGCGCCACTGGTGCCGTTCGCGAAATCTCGCCTCGGCGTGAATGACGGTGTGCTTGGTGGATTGCTTCTGTGCCTCGGAATCGGCTCGATCGTGGCCATGCCGTGGGCAGGGTACATGGCGTCCCGCTTTGGCTGCCGGCGCGTGATTCTCGCCTCCGCGTCGCTGATGGCACTTATGCTGCCCTTGTTGGCCGAACTGGGCTCGGTGCCGTGGTTCATGGCGGCGCTGCTGTTTTTCGGCGCGGGACTGGGCACGCTCGATGTGACGATCAACATTCAGGCGATCATTGTGGAACGGGAAAGCGGCCGGACAATGATGTCCGGA
>JBBROR010000007.1:0-29764 GCA_038229175.1 Acetobacterales bacterium
CCCGGCACCGGCCTGCTGCCGGCCGTGGTGCCGGGCGCGTTCGACGCCTGGGCCACCATGCTGCGCGACTGGGGCACCTGGGAACTGGCGGACGTGCTGGAATTCGCCATCGGCTATGCGCGCCGCGGCATTCACCTGGTGCCGCGCATCCCTGCCGCCATTGCAACGCTCAAGCCGCTGTTCGAGCAGGAATGGCCCACCAGTGCGGCGACCTGGCTGCTGAACGGCCGCGTGCCGCAGGTGGGTGGACTTTTCGCCCGGCCCGCCCTGGCCGATTTCTGGGATCGTCTGCTGCGCGAGGCCAAGGGGCCTTCGCGCGAGGCGCGCATCGATGGCGCGCGCAATGCGTTCTATCGCGGCTTCTGCGCGGAGGCGGTGGGCAAGTTTTATGAAAAGGAGCTGATGGACAGCTCCGGCCGGCGCAACAAGGGCCTGCTCACCGCCGACGACATGGCGCGCTGGTCGGCGCCTGTGGAGGCACCGGTGTCGATAGACTATCACGGGCACACGCTGTTGAAATGCGGGACCTGGAGCCAAGGCCCTGCGTTCCTGCAGCAACTGGCCTTGCTGAAGGGTTTTGATCTCGCAGCGATGGACCCGTATGGCGCAGATTTCGTACACACCATCGTCGAATGCGCCAAGCTCGCCTTTGCCGATCGCGAGGCGTATTACGGCGATCCCGATTTTGCCCAGGTGCCGTTGGCCACGCTGCTGTCGGATACCTACAACGATGAGCGCCGCAAGCTGGTGGGCGAGAGCGCTTCGATGGAGCTGCGCCCTGGCCAGATCCCGGGCTATGTCGCTGAGGTCGACCACCACGCGCAGGACCGGATCGCCTTGCTCTCGCTGGACCCAGGCGCCGGCGAGCCGACCGTGGGACGGCTGGGTGCGATGGGCGGCGATACCTGCCATATCGACGTCATCGATCGCTGGGGCAACATGGTGAGCGCCACGCCCTCGGGTGGCTGGCTGCAATCCTCGCCCGTGGTGCCCGAGCTTGGCTTTCCGCTGTCCACGCGCGGGCAGATGTTCTGGACGAAGCCCGGCCATCCGAACTCCACGGCGCCACGCAAGCGCCCGCGCACCACATTGTCACCCAGCATGGTGCTGCGCGGAGGCACGCCGTGGATGAGCTTGGGCACCCCCGGCGGCGAGCAGCAGGACCAGTGGCAGCCGGTCATGCTGCTGCGCATGCTGCACCACAACCTCAATATCCAACAGTCGATCGACGCGCCGAATTTTCATACGGAACATTGGCCCAGCAGCTTCTGGCCACGCGTGGCCCGTCCCGGCAAGGTGGTGCTGGAAGGCCGCTACGATCCTTCGGTGCTGGCTGAACTCATCCGTCGCGGGCATAAGGCCGAGATGGGCGGCGACTGGACCGAGGGCCGTATTTCGGCTGCCCGCATCGAGCCGGATGGCCAGATGTTCGCCGGCGCCAACCCGCGCGGCATGCAGGGCTATGCCATCGGCCGCTGAAGTGGGCGCAACCGGCAAGGTGGCCGGGCGTTAACCCAAACGCCCGGTTCACGGTCGCAGGAGACGATGGATGCGCTCGAGAATCGATGATGTTTTGCAACAGGCCGTGCAAGCGGCTGGCCTGACAGGCGCGGTTGCCATGGCGGCCACACGCGGCGGCATGATCCATAGCCTTGCAGTCGGCGAACGTGACCGCGATTCGCCCATGGCGCTGGATAGCCTGGTGCGCATCGCGTCGATGACCAAGGCCATCACGTCTGCCGTTGCACTTCGCTTGGTCGAACGCGGCCAGCTGGACCTGGACGATCCCATCTGCGACGTGCTGACCGAGCTGACCGAGCCCATGGTGTTCGAGCGCTTCGGCGTGGATGGCCGCCCGATCCTCAATCCTGGCCGAACGCTCGTCACCCTGCGTCACCTGCTGACCCACACCGCCGGCTACGGCTATGACACCTGGAACCAGCCGATGGGCCATATCCAGGCCACCCTGCAACTACCGCGGGTTCCGACAGGCTCCGACGAACTGCGCCGCGTGCCGCTGCTGTTCGAGCCAGGCACGCAATGGAACTACGGTATCAACACCGACATCGTGGGCCGTGCCTGCGAGGTGGTGACGGGACAGCGTCTGGATGAGTTGATCCGCACCGAGATCACCGAACCTTTGGGCATGGCGGACACCATGTTTCTCCCTGGCCCTGACCAGGAGGCCCGCCGCATGGCGGTGCATCAGCGCGGCCCGGAGGACAGCCTGGTGCGGCTGGATCTCACGGTTGCCAGCGAACTGCCGTTCCTGGCGGGCGGCGGCATGCTGCTCAGCACCGCGCCGGACTATATGAAGTTTCTCCAGGCGGTGCTGTCGGGAACGATCCTGGGGCCCGAGATGTTCGAAGCTTTCACCACCGTGCAGACCGGTGACATCAGCGTGGTGCCGATGATCAGCGCAGTGCCCGCCATGTCGAACGACGTGGTGCTCTACCCCGACCAGGCGTTGAAATGGAGCCTCGGCTTCATGGTCAACACCGAGCAAACCGCCGAGGGCCGCAGCGCCGGGAGCCTTGCCTGGGCCGGGCTTTACAACAGCTACTACTGGATCGACCTGCACCGTGGGGTCTGCGGCGTGTTCATCACGCAGCTTCTGCCGTTTGCCGACCCCGCCACGCTGCACGCGTTCCGCGACTACGAAAAGGCGATCTACGACAGTCTTGCGTAAGGCCGTCGCCTGATAGCTCTCAGGCCAATGCGGGCCGGTTGCAGGCCCGCGATGCGCCTGCCATGGTTGATGCAGAATGAGACGCGCTCAGCGTCCTGATGGGGAAATTCCGATGATCAATCAATTGTCACGCTCACTGCGACCGGGGTTCGTGCGGGCGGTGCTCATCGCAGGCGTGGCCACCTCATTGCTGATGATCGGCACGGCTGAGCCAGCGCAGGCGCAGTCCTCGTCAGCGGCGCAATCCAAGGCACAGCCCCAGTCGCCGTACTGGGTTGCGGCCTGGACGGCCTCCGCCCACGGCCCATATCCGGTTGGCAACCCCACAGCCCAGCCGGAACTGAAACTCGTGTTCCCCGCCGAACAGCGCGGCGCCGTCGATCAATCGTTTCGCATGATCGTGCGACCGGACATCTGGGGCGGCCAGGCGCGCATCCGGCTTTCAAATGCCTTCGGCACCCAACCGGTGACGTTTGACGGGATCTACGCCGGCCTGCAGACCTCCGGCAGCGCCGTGCTGGCTGGCAGCAACCGTGCGGTGCTGTTTGCCGGCAAGCCGTCCGTCACCATCCTGCCCGGCAAGACCGCCACCAGCGATGCGGTGAGCCTGCCCTTCGCGCGCAACGCCGCCGACCCCATGCTGGTGAGCCGAAAATTGGCCGTGAGCTTCCATGTCGCCGGGGAATCGGGCCCGATGACCTGGCACGCAAAGGCGCTGACGACCTCATATCTCAGCATGCCGAATGCCGGCTCGCATGGCGCCGAGATCAGTGAGCTTGCGTATCCGGCGTCGACCACATCCTGGTATTTCCTTGATGCCGTCGATATGTCGGCGCCGCCAGGCACAAAGGCCATCGTGGCATTCGGCGACAGCATCACCGACGGCACCGCCTCGACGCTCAACGGCGATGACCGTTGGCCGGACGTGTTTTCGCGCCGGCTGCACGCCGCCTATGGCAACCGGTTCTCGGTTGTGAACGAGGGCATCGGCGGCAATAGGGTGGTGGGACCAGCCGACTACGCGCAAAAGCCGTTCGCCGGCGGCCCGGCCGCGACAGAGCGGTTGGAGCGCGATGTCATCAGCCTGTCGAACGTGGGCGCCGTGATCTGGCTGGAGGGCATCAACGATTTCGGCAACGCCGGCGCCAAGCCCGAAGAGGTGGTGGCAGGCGTGCAGGACACCGTGAAGCGGCTGCGGGCCAAAATCCCGGGCGTGCGCGTGCTAATGGCCACCGCGACCTCGTCGTTGAACAGCACCAACGCCGGCTACGGGGCGGCCCCTATCGACGAGAAGCGCCAGGTTTTGAACGACTTCATCCGCAAGGCGGCGATCTTTGACGGCGTCGTGGATTTCGACGCGGCGACGCTGGATCCCAAAACCCGCGAACTGAAGGCGGAATTCCAGCCGAATTCCACCACCGGCGGGCCGGGAGACCGGCTGCATCCCAACCGCGCCGGCTATGCGGCGATGGGCGAGGCTGTCGATCTGAAAAAGGTTGTGGGCAGATGATCCGGCCTGGGGCCTGATCCAAGGTCAGCGCTTCTTCACCCGCGGCTTGGACGCGGTGCGCTTGGTGGCCTTAGGGTGTTTCGGGCCACCCGCCTGGGCGCGAAGCTGGGTGATCGTGGCGCGCGACGTGATCTGCTCCGGGTTCATCCGCAGCTCAATCACTGCCGGCCTCCCACTGGCCACCGCTCGCCGAAACGCAGGGGCAAACTCTGCCGTCTCGGCCACGACCTCGCCATGGCCGCCGAAGCTTTCGATGAACTTCGCGAAATCCGGATTGGTCAGCGCGGTGCCGGACACGCGGCCGGGATAGGTGCGTTCCTGATACATGCGGATGGTGCCGTACATCTGGTTGTTGAACACCAGCACGATGGGGGCCACGCCGTGGTGGAAGGCGGTGGCGATCTCCTGGCCTGTCATCAAGAATCCACCATCGCCCACGAAGCACACAACCTGACGATCGGGGTGGGCGATCTTGAGGCCCACGGCGGCGGGAACACCGTAGCCCATGGCGCCGTTGGTGGGGCCGAAGAAGCGCTGGTTGTCGGAGAAATTCATGAAGCGCGGTGCCCAGGTGGCGAAGTTGCCGGCGTCACAGGTCATCAGCGCATCGGGTTCGAGCAGGGCTTCGAGATCGTGCATCACCTGGCCGAGGTTGAGCGGGCCGTCATAGTCCGGAACGGCGTAGGATTTCATCCGCAGCTCGCGCAGTTCGCGCGTCCAGTCCGCCCATTTGCGGGTGCCGGGCTCTAACGCGCGGGCCTGGGTGGCGAAGGCGTTGAGGTCGGTGGCGATGCCAAGCGCGGGGCGAAACACGCGGCCGATCTCGGCGGCGTCCTGGTGCACATGGATGATCGGCGTGCCGCCGCTGGCCTCGAACAGCGTGTAGCCCTGCGACACCGCTTCACCCAGGCGGGTGCCGATGGCGAGGATCAGGTCAGCGTCTTTGACGCGGGCCACCAGCGCCGGGTCGGAGCCGACGCCGAGGTCGCCGGCGAAATTGTCTGCGGTGCCGTCGTAGAGGGCCTGCCTTCGGAAGGCGACGGTGGTGGGGATGTCGTGCGCGCGCAGGAAGGCGCCGATATCCGCCCTGCCCTGTTCCGTCCAGCCGGAGCCACCGAGGATGGCGAGCGGTTTGCGGGATGCCTTCAGCAACGCGGCGAATTCGGCGACGGCGGCGGGATCGGGGTGGGGCTTGCTGACGGGCGCGCGGCCGATATCCGGCACGGTGACGAGGTGCTTCTGCATTTCCTCGGACAGCGCGATCACCACCGGGCCAGGCCTGCCGGACGTGGCGACATCCACAGCATGGGCAACCAGTTCCGGGATGCGCGCTGCGTCGTCGATCTGCGTGACCCATTTGGCCAGCGGCTGGAACATGCGCCGGTAGTCGACTTCCTGGAAGCTTTCGCGGTCGGTCTCGGCAAACGGGATCTGGCCCACGAACAGCAGCAGCGGCGTGCTGTCCTGAAAGGCGATGTGCACGCCGATGGCGGCGTGACACGCGCCCGGCCCGCGGGTGACGAAGGCCGCGGCCGGCCTGGCGTTCAGCTTGCCGTAGGCCTCGGCCATGTTCACCGCGCCCGCCTCGAACCGGCAGGTGACGAGATGCAGTTTCGCACTGACCGCATAAAGGCCATCGAGCACATCGAGATAACTTTCGCCGGGCACGGCGAACACGTGGTCGATCCCCTGTGCCACCAGCGCATCCGCCAGCACGCGGCCACCCGCGCGTTCCTTTGGTGCAGCAATGCGCGAAGTGGCCATGTTTTGCGTGTCCCTATCCATGTTGCCGCAAGACTAATCCGGCATCCGCAAATCGTCACGAGCGCGTTCGGTCATCCCGCGCTGGGCCGGCTGGCTTGGACGTGGCATGGTGCGCTCAGATTTTCAGCCGGAGCCCCCGATGCGTGCGATATTCGTCCAAATCAAGTGCAACATGGGCCAGGCCTACAAGGTGGCGCTGCTGGCGGCCGACGAGATCGAGGAGTTGTCGGAACTATACTCAACCTCCGGCCAATACGACCTGCTTGCGAAGTTTTATCTCGCCCCCGGGCAGGACACCGGCCTGTTCGTGACCGAACGCGTGCAGACGCTGGACGGCGTGGCCGACACCTATACGCTGATCACCTTCAACGCCTTCGTGGGAAGCTGACGCGTGATCAGGCGGAATGAGCGGGCCGTGCCTGCATGCGGGCGAACCAGGCCGGGATCGTCGACAGGGTCTCGTTGAACGGCTGTCCCACCTGTGCGCCGAAATCGAGGAACACATACAGCAGGATATCCGCAAGCGTCAGGCGATCGCCGCAGATGAAGGGGCGCCCTTCAATCAGCCCATCAAGCCAGGCCAGCTTTTCCTGCGCGATCTGCTTCAGCCCCGCGGCCGCTTCGGGCAGGCACCGCATCCGGTTTTCGAACATCTTCAGCCCTTCGCTGTAGCGATAGCCCTGGGCGATCGGCTCGCAGATGTTGAGGTCGATCCGGCGCACCCACATGCGGGTTATGGCGCGTTCTTCCGGCGTCGTGCCGATCAATGACGCACCGGGGGTGATTTCGTCGAGATATTCGCAGATGGCGGTGATCTCGGCGAGCACGGTGCCGTCATCAAGTTCCAGTGCCGGGGTCTGTCCCGAAGGGTTCTTTTCCAAAAAAGCCGCGCGACGGTTCTCGCCGCCGCGAAGATCCACCTTCACGATCTCCAGTGCGGCGCCGCATTCGGCTGCGAACATGCGCACCATGCGGGGGTTGGGGCCGACCGAGCTGTAGAGCTTCATCCGTCAGTATCCCAACGCCATGCCGTCTTTGCGCGGATCGGAACCACCGATCAATACGCCGCGCTCATGGTCGATGAAAATTGCCTGACCGCCGCCATGCGGCTTGTCGATAACATCCACGCCGTGGCCCATGCGGGCCAGCCCGGCCAGGATATCCGCGGGGATGCCACGCTCGGCCTGCACGCGGCCCTTGGTTGGGAAGATACGCGGCAGGTCCATCGCCTCCTGCACGTCCAGGCCGTAGTCGAAGAGATTGGTGAGGAACATCGTCTGGCCCATCGGCTGGAAATGTCCACCCATAACACCATACGGCATCACCGCGCGACCGCCTTTCGTGACCATCGCCGGGATGATGGTGTGCATCGGCCGCTTGTTCGGCGCGATGCAGTTCGGGTGGCCGCGCTCGTAACGGAAGCCATGGCCGCGGTTCTGCATGAACACGCCGGATTCTGGCGCCCAGATACCAGAGCCGAAGCCCTCGAACAGCGAGTTGATGAAGCTGCAGGCGTTGCCGTCACGATCGACCACGCAGAGATAAACGGTGTCCTTATGCTTGGCAGCATCCGACTGGCCCGGCACCGGCAGTTTCGGCATCGCCATGTCGTCGCGCACCAGCGCGCGGAGTCTATCGAGATAGGCCGGGCTGGTCAGATGCGCCACGTCCACATCCACATGCGCCGGATCGGCCAGGAACGCATCGCGATCGCGATAAGCAAGCCGCGCCGCTTCGATGTGGCGGTGCAGTCGGGTCAGGCCCATTGGCCCATCCGGCGCCGGATCCCAGCCGCGCAGCAGGCCCAGCATCATCAGCACGATCATGCCGGCGCCGTTGGGCGGACATTGCCAGATCTCGTTGCCGCGAAATCCGGTATGGATGGGCGCCACAAACTCGGCAGCGGTGCGGCCGGCGGCAAAATCCGCCTCGGTATGCAGGCCGCCGCGGGCACGCAGCGCGCCCACCATGTCGGCGGCAACCTCACCCTCGTAGAAGGCGCGGCTGCCGCGGGCGGCGATTGCTTTCAGAGTTTTGGCAAGCTGTGGCTGGTGGAACACGTCGCCCATCTTGGGTGCCGGCACAAACGGGGCGGCGCCGCCTTTGCGCAGCTTGGCCTCGCTGCCGGCCCAGTCATACGCCACGCGAGAGGTCACCACGAAGCCATGCTCGGCATAGCCCACGGCAGGACGCAGCAACTCGTCGAGCCCCTTGGTGCCATGCGCCGCCAACAGCGTTTCCCAGGCTGAGATCGCACCCGGCACCGTGACCGAATGAGCGGAGGTGGGATCGGGCTCGGCCATCTGGATTGACTCATAGAAATCGATCGTGGCCGCCGCAGGTGCGCGTCCGGACCCGTTGAGTGCCACGGGGTCCTTGCCGGCCGGCGTATAGAGACAGAAGCAATCACCGCCGATGCCGGTGGAGGCAGGCTCCACCACGCACAGAACCGCCACCGCAGCCACCGCCGCATCGAGCGCGTTGCCGCCGGCCCGCAGCACGTCGAGCGCCGCAAGGGTGGCAGACGGCACCGAAGTTGCTGCCATGCCATTGGTTGAAACCGCCGGGCTGCGGCCGGGAAAATGGAAATCACGCATGAAAATTCGTCCGATAACAGATGCGTGACGCTGCCACGCACTCCCCCCGTTGGCAACCGCCACAACCGCACCGAAGATAGCCTCAAACAGCGGTGGACCAGGCATTGGCAACGATCGAGGAATTTGATGCGCTTGATATCCGGGTGGGCACGATCATCGACGTTCAGCCCTTTCCCAAGGCGCGCAAGCCGGCCTGGAAGCTCGTCATCGATTTCGGTCCTGACCTGGGGCACAAAAAATCGTCTGCCCAGATTACGGTGCACTACACCGCCGAACAACTGATTGGCCGGCAGGTTGTGGCGGTGGTGAACGTCCCTCCACGCCAAATTGGCCCCTTCATCAGCGAGGTTTTGACTCTCGGTATGCCAGACGAAAACGGAGCGGTGGTGCTTCTTGCACCAGATCTCAAAGTTCCAGATGGTGGGCGCATGTTCTGATGGCCGCACATTACTATACCGTTACATGGGATCAGCTCCACCGTGACAGCCGCGCGCTTGCCTGGCGGCTGATGGAGCACGCGCCATTCAAGGGCGTGGTGGCGATAACCCGCGGCGGCCTGATTCCGGCGGCGATTGTGGCACGCGAGCTGGATCTGCGGCTGATCGAGACGGTTTGTGTCGTCACCTATGACGAAGAGACGCTGGGCGAGCCTTTGGTCACCAAGCTCCCGGCTGCAGCGGGCGATGGTGGCGGGTTTTTGATCATCGATGATCTCGTTGACACAGGTGCCACCGCGAAGATTGTGCGTGGCCTGCTGCCAGCAGCGCATTTTGCCACGATCTATGCCAAGCCAGCCGGCCGCGCGCTGGTGGACAGTTTCATCACCGAGGTGTCGCAGGACACCTGGATCCTGTTTCCATGGGACACAGAGCCCCAATTTGCGGTGCCACTTGCACGGCGCCCGCGCAACACGCCATCGGAAGCCGAAAGCAGCTTATGCCCGCCCGAATGAAGCCGCTTGCGGCTCATTCGGGCGGGCATAAGCTGCTTTCGTACTTATGTTTTCTAGAGCTTCCGGCCGGCGCACCAGGAACCATACCACCGGTGCGCCATTCTTGCTCACGCTGTTGTGTCGATAGCGACATACTTCGTTAAGGTTTTTCGGCCAAGGTGTCAGCACTGACCTGATATGCATAGTCTATCGCGCCAAACTGTGTCTCGGAAAACAGGTGGATCACCCCCATGCGCCGGTTTATTTTGAAGCCTCGCATCAGCGGACCATGCTTTTTCATGTTGTTCGCCCTCATCTATTTGGCGTCGCCCTATGTGGCGCTGTTCCGGCTGGAAGCGGCCCTTCAAAGCGGGGACACCCAGGCATTGGAGCGCGGGGTGGACTGGAAGATGGTGCGGGACGGGCTGAAGCAGGATATCGCCGATGGCGTAATCGGCCCAATGCAGGCGCAGCTTGCGTCTAACACGCTGCCGCCGTTCGGATCGTCGTTCATCAGTGGGATCATGGAAACGGCGGTCGACAGGGAAGTGACGCCGCAGAACCTGGTGGCCATGATGCGTCAGCTGCGCGCGCCCGAGGCAGATTCCAATCCCCTCAAGCGCTTCGACTGGGCATTCTTTGAAAGCCCGATGGCATTCACCATCACAGTACGCAAGGAGGATGCCGATGACGGACACCTGCGCCTGCGCATGGAGATGCGCGGCGGCAAATGGGTCGTGGTGCGTGCATGGGTGCCGCAGGATCTCATCGAGCGGGGCTCCAATCGGACATAGGACTGCATCCGCCAGCGATCAGCCCTCGGCAAGCGCCTCCCGGCTGGCCCGCACGCGATCAACGCGGCGTCCATCCATCTCCAGGATCTCGAACAGCCAGCCGCCGAACACAAGGCGATCGCCGTGGCGTGGCACACGTCGCAACAGCGCCAGCATCAGACCCGCCAGCGTGTGGTAGCTGCCTTCCGCGGGAAGGTCGGGCAGTCCCAACCGTGCCTTCAGTTCGTCCACTGGCGTCATGCCATCGAGCAACAAACTGCCATCGGCCTGTTCCACCCCCTCGCCCGGCACGTCAGACACCACCTCGACATCGCCCACGATCGCTTCGAGCACATCCGCCGCGGTGACGACGCCTTCAAAGCTGCCGTACTCGTCCATCACAAGCGCCAGGCCAAGCGGGTCCGCCTTCAGGCGTTCCAACGCGTCCAGCGCTGTCACCGTGTCCGGCATCACCATCGGCTGGCGCAGTGCGGCGCCGATTGACAGCTCCTTGCCATCGAGGATGCGGTCAAGGATGTCCTTGGCCTGAACGATGCCCACCACGTTGTCGATCGAGCCGTCACACACCACGAAACGGGAATGTGGGGCCGATTTCAGCGTCTGGGCGATTTCTCCGGCAGGATCGGTGCGGTCGATCCAGGCGATTTCGGTGCGCGGGGTCATAATGGCGCGGACGGGCTTATCGGCCAGCCGCAGCACGCGTTCGATCATGTCGCGCTCCTCGGCCTCCAGCACGCCTGTCTCTTCGCCTTCCACCAGCAGCGCCTTCAGCTCCTCTTCCGTCACGGTGTTGGGCGACGCGCGATGGACGCCGAACATCCGCAGCACAAGGGCGGACGACGCGCTCAGCGTCCAGATCGCGGGGCGTGCCGCGTTGGCGATCCAAATCAGCGGCCTTGCAACGGCAGCAGCCAGCACCTCCGGATGGCGCAGCGCCAACTGTTTTGGCACGAGTTCACCCAGCACCAAGGTAAGATAGGTGATCAGAAGCACCACCAGCGCCAGTGCCACGCTGCCGGCGAAAGGATGCAGCAGCGGCAGGCCGTCGATCCACGGCTCCAGACGTCCGGCCAGCCTGGCGCCGCCGAACACGCCAGACAAAATGCTGACCCCGGTGATACCGACCTGAACCGTGGGCAGAAAGCGCTGCGGATCTTCGGCCAGCAGCCGGGCCTGATGCGCACCAGGCACGTTCTTGCGCTCCAGCGCCATCAGCCGCGAACGGTTGGCAGAGACCAGCGCCAGCTCGCCCAGCGAGAACAGCCCATTCAGCACGATCAGCAGCACAACGACGAAGATCTCGAACGCGAAATCCATGATAAGTCCTGAACAATCTTTGCAACAGCATACATCACCACGCCATGCCACGCATGTACCGCCTGCCTTCAGCACCGGAGATCCCGCCCTTGACCCCACGCATTCCCGCGATCGCCTATGTCTTGGGCTTGGCCGGCGCCATTCCGTTCGTGATTTGCAGCGTCGCGGCGTCGCAGGAAGGGCCGCGCGCCGCTTCCAGCCTGCTGGCGCTGCTCGGATACGGCGCTGTCATTCTGTCGTTCGTGGGCGCGGTGCACTGGGGCTTTGCCCTTGTTGCACAGATGCCCGCCGCCACCCAACCTGCCGCCGCCCCTCGCCCACCCTCGCTCACATTTCGCCTTGCGGTCTCGACGGTGCCGGCCCTGATCGGCTGGATCGCGATCATGCTTGCGGTGCTGTCGATGCCCGAGATCGGGCTGGCCGTGCTGATGGCCGGATTCATTGCAACGGTGGCGACCGAGGCACGCTGGAGTCGATTGGAACTGCTACCGCCGGGTTACATGGCGCTGCGCTGGCTCCTCAGCGCCGTGGTGGTTACCAGCCTAGGTGTAGTGCTGGCGTTGCGGCTGATCGGCGCTTCGATCATATTTTAAAAGTCAGGTCGATTTTAGTTATGCCCTAATTATTTTTGAGAATAACGTCTCATTAACTTATACGAAAGATGTCTTGATGTCTGAATCTGATGGCAATCTCGAAGCACGCTCCAGCGCCGAGATCATCGCGTTTCCCCAGCCCGCGCGCGCCCAGCCCCCGCGCGCCCATCCCCCGTGCGCCCATCCCCCGTGCGCCCAGGCTTCAACCGACGGCCCACCCCGCATCGAGACACCGGCAGAGCATCTTCGCCGCGCTTTGGCGATGCTCGAAGCCGCCCAGGCGCAGCAGCGCGCGACGTTGGTGGAATGGCGGGACGCGATGGCGCAGTTGGGCACCAGCGCCAACGGGCTGCACAACAGCCTTTCAGCCTATCAGGCCCGGCTTGAACAGATCCACCATCGCTGACCGGTCGCCCTGATAATGTGTCAACGCCGGTTTGGCATGAGGCACATTTGGCGCGCTGCCGCCGGCCAACCCGGCGCGCACATCAACCGCTTCCACCCGTGCCGTCAGCGTGCGATCTTTTCGCCTGATCAAAAGGGGTGCGACCAAGCGTGATGCGTCTGACCACCCCCCGCCTGGTGCTGCGGCCTTGGATGGACAGCGACCTTGAACCGGTGGCCGCGATCACGGCCGACCCGGAAGTGATGCGGTTCTTCCACCTCACCCGAACCCGAGCACAGTCCGACGCCTGGGTGGCGCGCACCCAGGCGCATATCGATCGCCACGGTTTCGGGGTTTGGGCGGTGGAGGCCCCTGGTGTAGCGCCGTTGATCGGCTTTGTTGGATTGGTGCATGTGCCCGACGACGTTCCCTGCGCGCCCAACATTGAAGCGGCATGGACGTTCGGCGCCCAATGGTGGCGGCGCGGCTATTGCGCCGAAGCGGCCGAAGCCGCCATGCGCGATGGCTACGACAGGCTGGGATTTTCTGAGATTGTCGCCTTCACCGCGGCCAGCAACGAGCCGTCGCGGGGCGTGATGCGCAAGCTTGGCATGACCCGGGACATCGATGGCGATTTCGACCATCCACGCGTGCCGGAAGGCCACGCCCTCGCCCGCCATGTTCTCTATCGTCGCCGCAACGACATCTGGAAGGACCCCACCGCATGAAAGCCTTCTGGGACGACGTCCAGCTCACCCACACCCCGCAGTTCTTCCTGCAACGCGGTCAGGTGCGCCGCAATTTCGAGACTCCGGCCCGCGCCGAGGCGCTGCTGTCCGCCTGTCGCGCGATGGGCATGGATATCGCGACGCCGCCTTCTGCCGATCTCGCGGCCATCGCCGCCGTGCATTCACAGGACTACCTTGATTTTCTGCGCCATGGCCCGGCCGCATGGGAGGCGATGGACGATCATGGGCCGGAGCTGATCCCCAACATGCACCCGTCACCGGAAATGCTGGCGCAGGGTGCCAAGCCATCGTCCAGCATCGTGGGCCAGGTCGGCTGGTTTGTGGCCGACACCTCGTGTCCGATTGCCAACACCACATGGGCGGCCTCGCTCGCCGCAGCATCCGGCGCGATCGCAGCCGCCGATGCGGCGAGCGCCGGCACGCATGCCTATGCCCTCGCGCGTCCGCCCGGCCATCACGCCTACGCCGCCCGCGCCGGCGGGCATTGCTACCTCAACAACGCTGCCATCGCCGCCCAGCGACTGCGCGACAATGGGGCGGCGCGTGTTGCGGTGCTGGACATCGACAGCCACCACGGCAATGGCACGCAGGGCATCTTCTGGGACCGCGCGGACGTGTTTTTCGCCTCCATTCACGGCGACCCGAATTTCTATTATCCCTGGTATATCGGCCACGCCGGAGAGCGCGGCGCGGGTGCGGGGCTTGGCTTCAACCTGAATATCCCGCTGGAAAAGGGTTCCGACGATGCCGCCTGGCTGGCAGCGATGGCGCATGCGCTGGCCGCGATCAAGAGTTTTGAAGCCGACGCGCTGGTGATCAGCCTGGGCTTTGATGCCTCCGAACACGAGCCGCTGCGCTTCCTGTCCGTCACCGAAGACGGGTTCGCCCGGGCAGGCGCCGCCATCGCTGCAACCGGGCTGCCCTGCGCGTTGGTGCAGGAAGGCGGATACAACACCGAGGTTATCGGACGGCTTTTGGAGCGTTTTCTCGCAGCTTTCTGATCCGGCTCACGCCCACGTCACACCCGGCTGCGCACAGCATGTCCGAATGCGGCATGACCACACGACCGCCCGGATTGATCGATGCGCTGCTGGCCCGGCTGCGTGGCCCGCAGGCGGAGCCGGGCAGCTATCCGGTGACAACCCCCACTGCGAAGACCCGCGGCTTTGCCGAAGCTGCGCCCTATCTCAGCCGTGGTTTGTCGGAAATGTCAGATAGCGAAGCCGGTCCCAGCACGACGCTGTCCACACCATTTGCCAGCACCGGCCCGCAAGGCCACCGCGCCCGCATGCGCAATCGCGTGCTGATGCATGGCGCCACAACCCTGGCCGACTACGAACTGCTTGAAATGCTGCTGTTCTTTGCCTTTAAGAAGGGCGACACCAAGCCGTTGTCGAAAACGCTGATCAACCGCTTCGGCAGCTTTGCCAACGTGCTGGCCGCCCCCCCCCCAGGCGCTGCTGGACACGCCGAGCCTTGGGCCGCATTCCGTCACCGCGCTGAAACTGGTGCAGGAGGCCGCGAACCGGCTGGCGCGCGCCGAGGTGATGGGCAAGCCAGTGCTCAACAATTGGGACCGGCTGATGGACTACCTCACCGCCATGATCGCGCGAGAGAAGATCGAGCAGTTCCGTATTTTGTTCTTGGACCCGAAGAACCGCCTGATCGCTGATGAGGCGCAGGCGCGCGGCACCGTTAATCATACCCCGGTGTATCCGCGTGAGGTTGTGAAACGGGCGTTGGAGCTGCACGCCACCGCCATCATCCTGGTGCACAACCATCCCAGCGGCGACCCCACGCCGTCGCGCGCCGATATCGAGATGACGGACGAAATCCGCGAGGCCTGCGGCGTGCTTGGGGTGGTGCTGCATGATCATGTGATTATCGGCAACGGGGCGTGGCTTAGCTTTCGCAAGGAGGGGCTGCTTTGAACGATGCACTTCGCGCATCCAGATAGGCGGCAAGAATTCAGTTTATCTTCATGAATTCATCGCAGGATCACACCTCCATCACGCCCAGGCATAGGGGGGCCTGCGCAAATGATCCATGAGCATCGCCCGCGTGAACACCTTCTCATTCTCCGGCATCGAGGCTATGCCGGTGGAGGTGCAGGTGCAGATCGCCTCCGGCATTCCGGCGTTTTTGGTGGTGGGCCTGCCCGACAAGGCGGTGGGGGAGGCACGCGAACGGGTGCGCGCGGCGCTGACGGCGATGGGGCTTTCGCTGCCGCCCAAGCGCGTGCTGATCAACCTGGCGCCGGCCGATCTGCTGAAGGAAGGCTCGCATTTCGACCTGCCGATCGCGCTGGCCGTGCTGGCGGCAATGGGCGTGATCCCGCTGGAGGATGCCGCCGGCTACGCCGCTTTGGGCGAATTGTCGCTAGATGGACGGCTGAACCCGGTGGCCGGCGTGCTACCGGCAGCGATTGGCGCCTCGGCGCGTGACCTCGGCCTGATCTGCCCGGCATCACAGGGCGGCGAGGCGGCGTGGGCCGGGCGGATCGAGGTGCTGGCGGCGCCGGACCTGCTGTCGCTGGTCAATCATTTTCGTGGCACCCAGGTGCTGTCGCCGCCCGAGCCATCCGGCGTGGCGGTGCCGGCGGCCGCGGCCTGCATGAGCCAGGTGCGGGGTATGGAATCAGCCAAGCGGGCGCTTGAGATTGCCGCCGCCGGCAGCCATAATCTTTTGTTTATTGGGCCGCCTGGTGCCGGCAAGTCCATGCTCGCCGCGCGGCTGCCAGGGCTACTTCCAGATCTTTCGCCGCGCGAGGCGCTGGAAGTATCGATGATCCATTCGGTGGCGGGCATGCTGGATGGCGGCAGACTTGTGCAGCGACCGCCATTCCGTGAGCCGCATCACAGCGCCAGCCAGGCCGCCTTGGCCGGCGGTGGCAACCGGGCGCGGCCGGGCGAGGTGTCGCTGGCGCATCGCGGCGTGCTGTTTTTGGACGAACTGCCCGAATTTCCGCGCGCCGCGCTGGAGGCCCTCCGCCAGCCCCTGGAAAGCGGCCACACCACGGTGGCGCGCGCCGCCGCCCATGTTACCTACCCGGCCCGCTTCCAGCTCATCGCCGCCATGAACCCCTGCCGGTGCGGCCACCTGGCCGATCCCGCGCGCGAATGCGGCCGCGCGCCGCGCTGTGGCGAAGATTATCAGAACAAGATCAGCGGGCCTTTGCTGGACCGTATCGACCTGACGGTGGAGGTGCAGCCGGTGCCGCCATCCGAACTGTCCCGCGCGCCGCCGGGCGAGACCTCCGCCCATGTCGCCGCACGCATACTGCGTGCGCGCCAGATGCAGACAGCACGCAGCGAGGAAGGCGGCACGAACGCCCTGGCGGACCCCTTCGAGATGAAGATCGACCCCGACGCGCGGGCGTTGGCCGAGCAGGCGGCGGAGCGGCTGCGGCTGTCGGCGCGCGGCTTCACCCGCACCTTGCGCGTGGCCCGCACCATCGCCGACCTCGCGCAGAGCGAGGCCGTGCGAAGGCTGCATGTGGCGGAGGCGCTGTCTTACCGTGCACGGGCGCACGGCAGGGCGTGACCATCACTCCTGGCGGAACGCGTCGACCACCCGACGCACCGCGCCGGCCGGATCGACGACCATGAGGTCGAAACGGATGCCTTCCTTGCCCCAGCCTGGATTTTCACCAATCAAAATCTCCGCCGCATTCATCAGGCGGCGGATCTGGCGGGCAGAAAGTGAGGCAGCGGCCACGGCAAGGCGAGAGCTGAATTTGACCTCCACTATCGCCAGCAGGCCCTCCTTCTCAGCTGCGATATCGACTTCGCCGGCCGGGGTGCGCAGTCGCTGGCCCAGGATCGTCCAGCCATCGCATACGAGTGCGGCGCAGCATTTAGCCTCGGCCCAAAGGCCGCCGGCCTGCGCCCGCGCGCCCCGGGCGACGCGGGGCGCGGATTTGGTAAACGCTGCAGGTGGAAGCGGGTTCGACATGGTATCGAGGGTTCCAGTTCACCGCCGCTCTGGCAATCTCCACCACGGCGGCCTGGCGATGCAACACGCCAATGCTGGACGGCCCGATGCGGCTTCGTTCGCGGTTCTGGCGGCCCTACCGGGCACGTACGCCCTGGCTTGGGCAGTGTGGACGGCGTGGCGCGGCGGATGGACGAAATGGTGGGCGAGGCCAGATTGGGCTGCGCGAAGCTGGGAGACTGTATTCGGTGACGAACCGACGACACAGGTGAGGCTGGAGCATCTGGATCGGTTCGCCAT
This sequence comes from Acetobacterales bacterium, assembly GCA_038229175.1. Lineage (GTDB taxonomy): Bacteria > Pseudomonadota > Alphaproteobacteria > Acetobacterales > Acetobacteraceae > CAIQQQ01. The sequence continues at coordinate 17,563 of JBBROR010000007.1, forward strand.
CCGCTCCAGATGATGCGCCGACAAGACCATCAGGCCTCGGCTGGGGGCACGGCACGGAAGTAGGGCTCCACGAGACCCAGGACCTTCATCGTCAGCGGGTTGCCCTTGCGGTCGACGGTGGTTCCAACCGACAGCCGCACCCAGCCTTCGCTGATGCAGTATTCCTCGACATTGGTCTTATCCACACCCTTGAACCGGATGCCGACGCCGCGCTCGAGGATCTCGGCGTTGTAGAACGGGCTCTGCGGGTTGATCGAAAGACGGTCGGGGAGTTCTGTGGACATGAAAGGCCTTATCTGGTCACGTTCAGGGCCTGCCTCTTAGACCAGGATCATTTCCAGGGGAAATCATGGGGCAAAAATCCTCCTTGCGTCATGGCTGGGCCAAAGCCTTGTCCAGCGTGCGCTGCCACGAGCCCGAGGCGATCTCCTGGTCCAGCCAGGCACCCACCAGCGCCTGCAGATCGCGGTCGGGCTGCTCCCAGTAGGCCTTTTCCAGATGGGTGAATGCCGCCGGCACGGCCGTGGGGCAAAGCTCCTTGTGGATGAAGGCCTGGTGATCCACCTCGATCCCGTCCGTCACCATTACGTCGGCACGGCCTGCCGATATCTCGCCAAACACGGTAGAGTTATCAGTGTGCACGCTCAGCCTGGCTTGCGGGAAGTTGGCGCGGGCGAATTCCTCGTTCGACGCACCGGGGTTGACCACAACGCGCACATCCGGCCGATTGATGGCTGATATCGAGGTATAACGCTCACGGTCCGCACAGCGGGCGATTGGGCGCTTGCCATCTACATATATGGTACGGCTGAACGGGCCTTTGGCGGCGCGTGGCGGCAGGTTGGTCACACCGCCCATGGCGATGTCGAACTTGGCGGCGGTGTAGTCCGCCATCAGCTGGCCCCACACCGTCGGTACCAGCACCAGCTTCACGCCAATCCTTGCCGCAAGGCGCCGGGCCATGTCGATGTCGGCCCCGGTGGTGCTGCCGTCCGGATGGCGAAAACTGAATGGCTTGTAATCTCCGGTTGTCCCCACGCGCAGCTCGCCGGTTGCGCGGATCTGGTCCAGCACCGCCTCGGCATGCGCATCGATGGCTAACAGGCACAGCGATAACGCCGCAAAAGCGATGATGTTTCGGCGCATGGCTCGTATCCCCTTATAGTCCGCGGAACCAAGGCAAACCGCCCGCTGGGCGGCGATCGCACGGCGCAATGCCTTCCATAGTTGCCGGTCACGATCAGCTTAAACACGGGCAAGTTAATAGATACGAAAGATTTACTCCTTCATATGAAGCAAATGGACACAAACCCAACCGGTGCCGCCGCCGCAGCCGACCCTACACTGCTCGGCTATGTCGACCACGCCGACTGGCACGAAATCTCCGGATGGGGATTTGACCCTAGCACGCCCGAAAGCGCGCAATGGCTTGAGGTTCTGGTCGATGACGGCCCGCCAACGGCATTTTTGGCAAATCTGCATCGGCCCGATCTGGCCGAAGCCGGCTATGGCGATGGCCGTTTCGCATTCCGTTTAAGGTTCCCAACCCCGCTCAACCCGTTGCAGTTGCATAGCATAACTGTGCGCCGACGTGACGACGCGGCCCCACTGAAGAACACGCCGGTTTTGCTGGCGCGGGCACCAACGGCGTCCGCGGACGCCAGGGCCGAATTCGAGGAAGCCATCTCCGCCGAGATCGCCAGCATGCGGACAGATGATGAGTTCCACGCCACAACCGGTTTTCTGCTAGCCCAGGTGGACCGCCTGTTACAAGGCCACGCCGACGCGGCGGGTGGGGCCACGGCGCTGCAGCATTTCCGTCTGCGCTGGAGCGATTTTCTGGATGGCGAGCGCGCTGTTCCACCAACGCCGGACCAGCGATCCTGGGTTCTGCTGATCGACCAGGATTTGCCCGACACCCATGCCGCGCTTATTTTAATCGAGGCACTTCAGGCGATGGGGCACCGTGTGGCAGTGGTTGCGTGGCGCGAGCTTGCCACACACGGAGCCACCGCGAAATCGCTAGCGGCGATGGGGGTCACGGTGCACGGGATGCCCGGGCATTTCACGGTGGAGGACGTGCTGCGACGCCATCGCGGCCTGTATCGGGCGGTAGTGTTGCGCGGCGCACAGGCGGCGTCCGGCTATGCGGTGCTGGCACGCCAGCACCAGCCACGGGCCCGAATCGTGGCGATGATCGGTGATCCTGTCCGTGATCGGACGGACCCGCTGCTGCATCTCGGGGCGGCGCTGTTGGCCGATGTTGTGCTGGTCGAGACGGAGGACCAGGCGGCGCGCATACGTGGGCAGTTGGCCGGACGCACGGTGCTGGTTCTGCCGGTGGCTGAAGCAGCACCTGGGGTTGCAGGCGTGTTGTCCGAAAGCGGCGTTCCCGTGGCACGGGCCGTGGCGGAGACGCCGTAGAAGGCTGCTCCTTTCAATCCTCTGCGTTGCTGCGACCGCGCTTGATCTTGGCGCGGTGGCCCTTTTCCGCCAATCGGCGGAGCTGCGAGCCGTAGGTCGGCTTGGTGGCCCGACGTTTTATCGGCACCACGGCGGCTGCGCGGATCAGGTTCAACAGCGCCTCAAGTGCTTCCTCCCGGTTGCGCTGCTGGCTTGCATGGCGTTGCGCGGTGAGTACCAGCAGGCCGTCCTTGGTCAGGCGCGTGCCGGCAAGCTTGGGCATGCGCGCCTTCACGCCATCCGGCAGGTTTGGCGAATTTCGCACATCGAACCGCAGCATCACGGCGGTGGACACCTTGTTGACGTTCTGGCCGCCCGGACCGGACGCGCGCACGAAGCTTTCCTCGATTTCGCGCGGATCGATTGCGATATTGTTGGTGACAGAAATCATGGCAGAAGACGCGTCCGTGCGAGAAGGCGCTCTTGACGGCAAAGCGCGCCGCCGGTCTAGGGTGCGGCGCCGGCGGCTGCAAGCAAAGTGGAGAGCAGGATGACAGTTTTCACCATTCCCGACCTGTCGTGCGACGGATGCATCGGCTCGATCCCGCGCGCGGCTCAAAAGCGCGATCCAGGCACTTGCGTGCGGACGGATCTTGCCACGCATCGGGTCGACATCGCGTCGAAGCGTTCGGCGAACAGACTTACGGCCGCGATCGACGCCGGCTACACCTTCCAGGCGGCCTGATCGATGGACGCCACAGACGCCGCCCTGATCGCCATCCTGCAAGGGGCGACCGAACTGTTCCCTGTCAGCAGCCTGGGCCACGCCGTGGTGGTTCCGGCCCTGTTCGACTGGCATCTGGACCAGCATTCCGGCGCCTTCCTGCCGTTCCTGGTGCTGCTGCATGCCGGAACCTCGGTGGCTCTGCTTTTGTATTTCTGGCGCGACTGGTGGGCGATGGCGCGCGGCGTGTTGGGCCTGTCCGGGCCTGCCGACACGCAGGCCAACCGCCGGCTGTTCCTGCGCATTGTGGTGGCCACCATTCCGGCCGTGGTGTTCGGCTTTTCGCTTAACAAATTCTTCAAGGAATTGTTCGACAATCCGCTGATCGCAGCGGGGTTTCTGATCGTGAACGGAGCGATGTTGCTGTTTGGTGAACGCCTGCGCGGGCGGGGCGGTGTCCGCGGATTGGAATCGATCTCGGTCAAGGACGCCCTGGTGATCGGCTTCTGGCAATGCGGCGCCTTGTTTCCCGGCATCTCCCGATCCGGCGCCACTATCGTGGGCGGACTGCTGCGCGGTGTGACGCATGAGGCTGCGGCGCATTTCTCGTTCCTCATCGCCCTTCCGGTGATCGTGGGCGCCACGGTGCTGGAAGTCCCGAAGTTACTTCGCGCGCCATTGGCGCCGGGCGTGCTGCCGCTGGCCATGGGGGCGGCGGTGCTGGCGGGAATCACGGCCTATCTCAGCACCTGGTTCCTGATGCGGTATTTCCGGGCCAACGACCAATGGGCGCTCAATCCATTCGGTTATTACTGCCTGGCCTTCGGTGCCGCATCGCTGGCGTGGCTGAAGTTCGCACAATGATCGGCCGCCGCAGCCTGTTGGCCGTGCCAGCCCTTCTCGCGGCAGGCGCGGCGGAAGCGAAAGTGCCACCGGCGGCCCAGCCGATTTCGCGGCTTGATCTGAAATGGTGGCGCGAGCGGCACGAGGCAAAGCTGGCTGAACTGGCGCGCGTGAAGCCAGACCTCATCTGGCTTGGCGACAGCATCACCATGAACTTCGAGCATAACGGTGCACCGGAGTGGGACCGCTTCAACACGGTATGGCAGCGTTATTACAGCCAGTTTCGGCCGGTGAACCTGGGGTTTTCCGGCGATGCCACATCCCATCTGCTGTGGCGCCAGATGCATGGGGAACTGGACGGCATTTCCCCTAAGGCCGCCATCATCCTGATTGGTGCCAACAATCTTGGCCGCCTGCACTGGTCCGCCGAAGACAGCGTGGCCGGCATCGATGCCGTTGTGGCCGAGACCGGGCGGCGCCTGCCACGCACGCGCATTCTGCTGCTGAGCGTGCTGCCGAGCGCCCGCACCTCCTGGGCCAGCGAGACCACTATTGCCATCAACCTAAGCCTGCGGACACGCTACGCCGCCGGCGATCGCGCCGTGTTCCAGGATGTGACGCAGGAATTCATGCGCGGCCAACTGCTGGACCGCAGCCTGTTCTACGATCCATTTTTGAAACCACCGGAGCCGCCCTTGCATCCGACATCGGAAGCCATGCGCCGCCTGTCGGTGGCGATCGAGGCCAATCTTACAAGGATGATGCTGGCATGAACGAACCTTCCGATGCCGCGCTGCGCAGGGCGCGTAAGCCCGTGGTGTGCTATCCCGTGGACGGATTGCAGCCCGCGGACATGGCGATGCTGTATGCTGCACGCGAGACGCTGACCAAAACTTCGGAAATCATCGTGCCGCCACGCGATGCGCGCAGCTTCGAGGCGCCGGCCGGACATTTCTTCCGCATCACCAGCATCGAGGGCCCGCAGGTCGGCGACCTCAATCTGTGGAATGCCGCCGATCTCACCGAGCGGTTTTTCAGCGGCAAGACCCGCGCCTTGCACGCAACGCATGTCACAACCGGGCACCGCCTGTGGAGCACCCTGCCCGCGCTGCGCCCGCTGGCCACAATCACCCACGACACGCTGGGCTGGTATGGCTGGGACGACGATGGCGGCGGCGTACACGACGTGATCGGCACACGCTGCGATCCCTATACCAATCGGCTGCTCACCGGGCAGGACTACGATAACTGTTGCCATTCCAACCTGACGCGCGCCTTGTCCGCGGCACGCGGTTTGCCGGTGCGCGAGGCCGAGATGTTCGTGCACGACGTGCTGAACGTGTTCATGTGCACCGGCTTCACCCATGACACGCATCAATATTTCATGAAGGCGAGCCCGGTGCGGCCTGGCGATTTCATCGAGTTCTTTGCCGAGATCGACCTGCTGGGTGCGCTGTCCGCCTGCCCTGGTGGCGACTGCGGGGCCGAGCACTCCAACAACACGGCGGCGTGTCATCCGTTGAAGGTAGAGGTGTTCCAGCCTGCCGACGGCGCATTGCCGGGTTGGCGGTCGCCGGAGCGGAACGCTTATCCCCGCACGCACGGTCTGGAGCCTACCTAGCCTCCAGCCGGCGCGGCCTGCATTGCGACACCACCGCCCCATGGGCTAGACCGCTCGACCAAAGCTCGCAGGAAGTCGCCAATGTCCGTGATGTCTGACCGATGGATCCGCCAGATGGCGACCGAGCACGGCATGATCACGCCATTCGTGGAAACCCAGAAGCGTGAGGGCGTGATCAGCTATGGGCTGTCCAGCTACGGCTACGACGCCCGCGTGGCAGATGAGTTCAAAATTTTCACCAATGTCGACAGCGCGGTGATCGACCCCAAGCAGTTCAGCGGCGACAGCTTTGTCGATCGAAAAGTGCCGGTCTGCATCATCCCGCCCAATTCCTTCGCATTGGCCCATACCATCGAAGTTTTTAAAATCCCGCGTGATATCCTGGTGATCTGCCTGGGCAAGTCGACCTACGCGCGCTGCGGGATTATCGTCAACGTGACCCCGCTGGAGCCCGAGTGGGAAGGCCAGGTGACAATCGAGATCAGCAACACCACGCCGCTGCCCGCCAAGATCCACGCCTTCGAGGGGATCTGCCAGTTCCTGTTCCTGCAAGGCAACGAGCCCTGCGAGACAAGCTATGCCGACAAGGCCGGAAAATACATGAACCAGCGCGGCGTTTCGCTGCCGCGGATGGGGTAGGACAATTTCAATGGACCGCATCAGAATCCGGGGCGGCCGGCCGCTTTCGGGCGAAATTGCCATCAGCGGCGCCAAGAACGCCTCGCTGCCACTGATGACGGCCGGCCTTCTGACTGATGGGCGGCTGGTGCTGTCGCGCGTGCCGGTGCTGGCGGACACGCAAACCCTTGGCCAGTTGCTGGCCCAGCACGGTACAGCGGTCGAGCCGGTTGGCAATGACGGTCACACGCTGTCCATCGGCGGCCCGATCACGAATACCGAGGCGCCGTATGACATCGTGCGCAAGATGCGCGCCTCGATTCTTGTGCTGGGCCCGCTGCTGGCGCGCGCGCGCGAGGCGCGGGTCAGTCTGCCTGGCGGCTGTGCCATCGGCACGCGGCCTGTCGATCTGCACCTGAAGGGCCTGGAGCAGATGGGGGCGGTGATCGAACTGGAAGGCGGCTACATCAATGCCAAGGCACCCGGCGGCCTGCAAGGGGCGAACATCGTGTTCCCGATGACAAGCGTTGGCGCCACCGAAAATCTCGTGATGGCCGCCACCCTGGCCAACGGCCGTACCGTGCTTGCCAATGCGGCACGCGAGCCGGAGATCACCGACCTTTGCGATTGTCTTGTCGCCATGGGCGCGCAGATTGCGGGCATTGGCACCGACCGGCTGACCATTGACGGCGTGGCGTCGCTGCATGGCGCCCATCACCAGGTGATCGCCGACCGGATCGAAACCGGCACCTATGCCTGTGCCGCGGCGATCACCGGCGGTCATGTGCATCTGGAAGGCGGCCGGATCGATCACCTCGGCGCCGTGATGCGGACGCTCGCCGAAGCCGGCGTCGAGATCACCCAAACCCCCACCGGCCTCAACGTGAAGCGCCTCAACGGCCTGCACGGGGTGGACGCCATCACCGAGCCTTACCCGGGTTTTCCGACCGACATGCAGGCCCAGTTCATGGTGCTGATGTCGGTGGCCGAAGGTGCCTCGATGGTGACCGAGACCATCTTCGAAAATCGCTTCATGCATGTGCCCGAACTGAACCGCATGGGAGCCAACATCAACGTGCATGGAAAGTCCGCCATCGTGCGCGGCGTGCCTCACCTGTCGGGCGCCCCTGTCATGGCCACTGATCTGCGCGCGTCTGTGTCGCTCATATTGGCCGGGCTGGTGGCGCGCGGCGAGACGATCGTCAACCGTGTCTATCACCTCGATCGCGGCTTCGAGCATGTGGAGCGCAAACTGGCGGCCTGCGGTGCAGACATAGAACGGATACCGGGTTGACGCTTCCGCCTTCGCCCCCGTCAGGTGTAGATGCGCTCATTCTGAGGGCGCCATGACACCTGATCTGCAAATTGAACGACCGCGCACCGCAATCTCGGCACCGATGGTGCTCGCTCTGCCGAAAGGCCGTATTCTGTCCGAGTGCGAACCGCTGCTGAGCGCGGCCGGCATCATCCCTGACCCTGATTATTCCGATGAAGACAGCCGCAAACTGCGCTTTTCCACCAACCACCTCTCGCTGGACATCGTACGCGTGCGCAGTTTTGATGTTGCCACCTTCGTGGCATTCGGTGGCGCGCAGATCGGCATCTGCGGGTCGGACGTGCTGATGGAGTTTGACTACCCCGAGATCTACGCCCCGCTCGATCTTGGCATCGGCGCCTGCCGCATCTCGGTGGCCGAGCCACAAGCTACAGCCGGCATGGACGATCCCGGCACCTGGTCGCGCGTTCGGGTGGCGACCAAGTATCCCAACATCGCCCGACGTCACTACGCCGCGCGCGGCATCCATGTGGACGTGGTGCATCTGAATGGCGCGATGGAGCTGGCCCCCGGCCTCGGCCTCACACGCCAGATCGTCGATCTCGTCGCCACCGGCTCCACCCTGCGCGCCAACGGGCTGGTGGAGACGGAGGTGATCACCCAGGTGTCCAGCCGCCTCATCGTCAACCGCACCGCGCTGAAAACCCGCCCTGAGGTGATCGGCGCCTGGATCGAGCGATTCCGCTTTGCGATGGCCGCGCTATGAAGTCGCTGTCGACCACCGATGCCGGCTTCGAGCAGGCATTCGAGTCGCTGCTGTCCGACCGGGACACCGCCCAGGACGTGCATGCGCCGGTATCGGCCATCATCGCCGACATCCGAGCCCGCGGCGACGCGGCGTTGTGCGACTATACCGCCCGCTTCGATCGTCTGACGCTCACGCCCGATCATCTGCGCGTCAGGCCGGACGAGATCGATGCCGCCGCGGCGAAAATATCCGCCGACCTCCTCGCGGCGCTGGATTTCGCTGCCACGCGCATCGAGCGCTTTCACCGCGCGCAATTGCCGCAGGATCTGCGCAGCACCGACGATGAAGGCCTCACGCTCGGCATGCGCTGGACGGCGCTTGATGCCGTGGGCATCTATGTTCCCGGCGGCAAGGCGGCCTATCCGTCCTCGGTGCTGATGAACGCCATTCCGGCCCGCGTTGCCGGCGTGGGGCGCATCGCCATGGTGGTGCCAACGCCCGACGGCGTGATGAACAATCTTGTTCTGGCCGCCGCCAAACGCGCCGGCGTGTCTGAAATCTACCGCGTCGGTGGCGCCCAGGCGGTGGCCGCACTTGCCTATGGCACCGCCACCATCGCCCCGGTCGATCGGATCGTCGGCCCCGGCAACGCCTATGTCGCCGAGGCCAAGCGCCAGGTGTTTGGCCGCGTGGGCATCGACAGCATCGCCGGCCCATCCGAAGTGCTCATTCTCGCCGATGCTGCCAACGACCCGCGTCATGTGGCGATCGATCTGTTGGCCCAGGCAGAGCACGACGAACTCGCCCAAGCGGTTCTCATCACCGACTCCGCCGCATTCGGCGCGGCTGTGGCGAAAGCTGTCCTCGCCGAGATCCCCACTTTGCCCCGCGCCGCCATCGCCGGTGCCAGCTGGCGCGATCATGGCTGCATCATCGTGGTGCGTAACTGGGCCGAGGCCACCCACCTCGCCAACCGCATCGCCCCCGAACATCTGCAGATCATGACCGACGACGCCCACGCGCTGTTCGCCACCATCCGCCACGCCGGCGCCGCGTTCCTCGGCCGATACTGCCCCGAAGCGGTCGGCGATTATGTGGGCGGCCCTAACCACGTGCTGCCCACCGGCCGCACCGCCCGCTTCGCCTCGGGCCTTTCGGTCTATGATTTCCTCAAGCGCACAACCTGGATCAGTGGCGACATGGCGGCGCTGGGTCGGGTTGGGCCGCCGGCGGTGGCGCTTGCCGAGGCCGAAGGCTTGCAGGCGCATGCCCGTAGTGTGGCAATAAGGCTCGGCAATCCGCCCAATCCATGAGCAGTTTGCTTGACGTAACAGCCTTGCGCACGCATGTTCCGCGCGAAACCAACACCCGTCAAAGAGGCTAGATGTCAAAAGAAGATATGATCGAATTCAGCGGCATGGTCATGGAGTTGCTCCCCAACGCCATGTTTCGCGTGAAGCTGGACAACGAACACTCCATCCTCGCCCATACCAGCGGCAAGATGCGCAAGAACCGCATCCGCGTCCTCGCCGGTGACCGCGTTAACGTTGAAATGACACCCTACGATCTTTCCAAAGGTCGGATCACGTTCCGATTCAAGTAACACCGCCCAAAATCACGCAGCGCCCGGGCCTCGTGCTGGCTTCTTCCAGCCCGCGCCGGCTCGCGTTGTTGGCCCAGATTGGGCTTGTTCCAAGTGAAATCTTCCCCGCCGACATCGATGAAACGCCGCTGCGTGAGGAAAATCCGCGGCTGTATGCAGAACGAATGGCGCGTGGGAAATGTGCCGCCGTGCACATTCCCGATGCGTTCGTGATCGCCGCCGACACGGTGGTGGCGGCCGGGCGCCGCGTTTTGCCAAAGGCCACAACCGAAGCCGAGGCCCGCAAATGTCTTGATCTCCTGTCTGGCCGCCGACACCGGGTGCTGACCTGCGTTGTGGTGCGGGCGCCGGATGGAAGGCAGTCGGAACGCGTTTGCGAATCGGCGGTTACGTTTGCACGGTTCGCGCCGGCACAGATCGACGCCTACCTCCAAACGCGGGAATGGGAAGGCAAGGCCGGCGGATATGCCATCCAGGGCCAAGCCGCCGCCTATGTCAGAGCGCTGTCCGGCAGTTATTCGGCCGTGGTGGGTCTGCCATTGTTCGAGACCGCCCAATTGCTCCGCGGCCTTGGCTTTCCTTTGCCCTGACATGCCCCGACCTTCGGCCGAGCTTCGTGCCAGCGTCAGCCCCGGCGAATTGCGCGTGGCGTTGTGGGACGGGCAGCTGCTGGACTACGCGCTGTCACGGGCCGGCGGCCCCGGAGGTGTGGGGGATCTGCATCGTGGCCGGGTCATAGCGCAGGTGCCGGCGATGGCCGGCGCCTTCGTGGCGATGGACGGCGCGGAGGGCTTCCTCCCCGACAGCGAAATGGGCGCACACCCGAAGCCAGGAGCCGGCGTCATTTTGGGCGTGCGCATCACCCGCGCCCCGCAAGGCGGAAAAGGCCCGCGCCTGTCCGCCCGCCTCACGCCGGCGCAGCAGAACCTGGTCGGCGAGGGTCCGCCTGTCTTGCTGGAACGTGGCCCTGACGCGTTGGCGCGCATGCTGGCGTTGTATCCCGATGCAAAGCTACGCATCGACGATGCCGGCTGCGCCAGCGATCTCACCAGCGCCTTCTCCATTGTGGCACGCGCCTTTGACGACGACATCGAACAAGCCGTGGCTGATCTCGCCGATCCTGAAGCCGAACTGGGCGGCGGTGCGCGCATGAGCGTGCATCCCACGCCCGCCCTGGTGGCGATCGACGTTGACCTCGGCGGCCAGTCTGCCCAGCGCCGCGATAAGAAAGCGGCCCAGCACAACGCAAACCGTGAGCTGATTCCAGCGCTCTGCCGGCAGATAAGGTTGCGCAACCTGTCCGGTGCCATCGTGGTCGATCTCGCCGGCATGACCCCGCGCACGCGTCTGGCATTGGCGCCGGAATTTGCGCGTGCCCTTGCGCTCGACCGCCTGGTGCCGAAATTCCTGGGATTTTCGGCACTCGGCCTGGCCGAGATCCTGCGGCCGCGAACACACCCCGCGCTGCACGAACTGATGACCGGCCCACATGCTGCGGGCCTTGCCGCCCTGCGCAGCCTGGCCCGCGCGATCGCTGCCACGCCGCACCATCCACCATCCATCAGGTGCAGCCCAGCCGTCGCCACTGCCCTGCGCCACGACAGCACGGCGCGGGCAGCCCTTGCACAACGCGCCGGCCGTCCCTTGATGCTGCAAGAGGACCGCACCTTGCGAGATGATGCCTGGTTTCTGGAGAGCATGACGCGTGGCTGACCCAAAAACCGGCGAAAACCGCCCCATCCCCTGCGCGATCTGCCGACGCCCCACGATTGCGAAATTCCACCCCTTCTGCTCGCAGCGCTGCGCCGATGTCGATCTTGGCCGCTGGTTCGCCGAGAGCTATCGCATTCCTGCAAGCGCGCCCGACCCATCCGATACAGACGATGACAATTCAGTGGGTTGATCAACACGGCCCAGTGGGCTATCCACCCGCTCCAGTCTGTGCCACGCCGGTTTTTGGCGTCCACGGCGCCCGGGTAGCTCAGTTGGTAGAGCATGCGACTGAAAATCGCAGTGTCGGCGGTTCGACTCCGTCCCCGGGCACCATTTCATGATCGATCGCGGCAGAGCAATCGGTGGCATGGCTCAGGGGGCGCGGCAATGCTCGGCTTGGCCGCTCATCGCATCATCACGTGTGGCTGACGTCGTGGATGGATTGCATCCTGCCATTTTTGGTCCGCCGCTTGCAAAAGCGTGCAGCGAGCCAGGTCGCGACATCGGTCCTGATGCTCGCTCTTACGTGGCACGCCGAAACCGGCGTCCGCTTCTTCCCCGACAATGTTGGAACTGAATGGCGAGCAGTGGTGCACGAGGCGCCGATCCCCGTTGTTGCAGTTGCCACCCGACCCGCCCGGTTGCCAGCCACC
>JBBROR010000008.1:0-29447 GCA_038229175.1 Acetobacterales bacterium
CACTGGAGCGCCGGATGGCCGGCATGATGGCGGTGCTGATGCAGGACAACCACGCCCCACCGGAGGCGTTCGCGCGGCTTGAACTGCCGTGTCCGGACGGGGCCACGTGATGCCCGGCTTCACGGCAGCCGACCGCGCGCACGTCGGCGATCTGCGCCAGCTCGCCTCGGTGCGTCGCATCGTGCTCGACGACGGCGCCGAGCGCGGTGTGCATGCACTGGCGTTTTCCACCGGCGGCGGGCTGGATTTCTGGGCTCTGGCCGATCGGGCGCTGGATATCGGCCCGCTGTGGTGGAAAGGCACGCCGATCGCCTGGATCAGCCCGCTCGGCTTTCGCAGCCCGTTTCTGCATGACGCGGAAAGCCAGGGCGGTCAGGGCTTCGGAAGCATGCTGTCAGGCATGGTCATCACCGGCGGCCTGGACCATATCCGCCAGCCTGTGGGCGACCAGCCGCTGCATGGCCGCTTCCCCTTCACACCAGCGGATGTCAGGTCCTATGGCGAAGACTGGGATGCAGCCACGCCGATGCTGTTTTGCGAAGGCGAGGCCACACAATGGAAGCGTGGTGGCACCTCCTTGCGCCTGCACCGAAGGATTGAGGCGCCGATTTCCGGAAACATGTTGACCATCATCGATACCGTGGAAAACATCGGCGCAAAGGCCACACCGCAGGCGCTGCTGTATCACTGCAATCTCGGTTTTCCGGCGATTTCAGCCGGAACCACGGTGCGCAGCCAAGACCGGCTGTTGTTGGGCCCGATCGGCCCCCCCGCTCCATCGGCTGGAAATTCTGTCACCAGTTATCCGGTGGAGGGCGCAGAGGGCCATTGTCTGGTGAGCACCGCTCAGCCTGATGGCTCGATCCTGGAGGTCACATTCCGCTTCGATGCGGATACCTTGCCGCATCTGCAACTGATGAGCGATCTGCGACCAAACGGGATGCTCGTGGCCGTGGAGCCTTGCACCAGCGCGCGCCTGGAAGGTGGCCTCAGCGATGTCGAACGCACCCTGGCCCCAGGCGAAAAGCGGCACTATCGGTTGAGCATCGGGTTTGCCACGCGGCCAGTGGCCGGCGCATGAGGGAAGGGCTGCTGCCACGAATCCTGCCGCCGGTTGGCTTTGCAGGCATCGTGCTTGGCGCCTGGTATGCGGTTGCGCGCCAGCTTGCCAACAAGGAGCTTCTTCCGCCGCCTTGGAGCGTGGGCGTGGCACTGGTTGATCTTCTCGGCAACGGCGACATGGTCGAGGACATCGTGGCAAGCCTCGGCCATCTCGGCCTGGGCTACGGCATCGGTGCCGGCGTCGGGCTTGGGCTTGCCGTCTTCTGCGCCCGGTTCCCCGCTTTCGAGACGGCGGTGGATCCGCTGATCGAAATCCTGCGCCCGATCGGGGCCATCGCCTGGATTCCCTTCGCCATCCTGATCTTTGGCATTGGCGGCAAGGTGCCGGTGTTCCTCATCGCGTATGGCGCGTCCTTTCCGATCTTCGTGGCCACGCTTGCGGGCATGCGTGGTGTGGATCGTGCGCTGCTGATGGCGGGCCAGGCGCTGGGAGCTTCCAGGCGCATGCTGGTCACGCATGTGGTCTTCCCGGCAGCGCTTCCCCATGTGCTGGCCGGCGCCAGACTCAGCCTGGGAGTGGCCTGGTCGGCAATGGTGGCGGCCGAACTCACCGGCTCTGACAGCGGGCTTGGCTGGCGGCTGTTCTGGTATCAGGAATTCTTCCGCATGGACCGGGTGATGGCGGTGATCGTCATGATCGGCGTGCTCGGCGTGCTCGCCGACCTCGCGTTGCGCGGCGTGCGCCATGCGATGGTTGGATGGAGCCCGGAGGGCCATGATGCGCGCTGATCGGCTCGCGGCGATCGCCTCCACCCTGGTGCTGCTCGCGCTGTGGCAGGCTGCGGTGTGGTTTGCCGACGCGCAAGGCCGGGCGCCGGCGCCGCTCGGCATCGTTGCAGCCACAGCAAGCCATCTGGCGGACGGATCGCTGCGCGCAGCCCTGGGCGATAGTTTCCTGCGGGTCGCCAAGGGGTTCGTCATCGCCATGGCGATCGGCCTGCCGCTGGGCACCGCCATGGGCATGGTGCCCGCTTTGGCCCGTGCCGTCGCTCCGTTTCTGGATGGCCTGCGTGCCATCGCCCCCATCGCGTGGATCCCGATCGCGGTTCTGTGGCTGGGTGTGCGCGGGGATGCTGCGGTGTTCATCGTCACCTATGCGGCCGTGCTGCCGCTCGCCCTGCAGGCCTTCCAGGCAGTACGGTTGATCGATCGCAGGCTCATCCAGGCCTCCCAGGCGCTGGGCGGCGGTTGGGCGCTCACTCTTTGGGCGGTCATATTGCCAGGCAGCATCCCAGTGATCATCACCGCCATGCGGGTGGCCATGGGCTTTGCCTGGGGTGCCATCGTGGCGGCGGAACTGGCGGTTGGCACCAAGATTGGGCCGGGGCAGGGTTCGCAGGGTATCGGCCAGATGATGATCGAAACACTTTACGTAAAACGCGATGTCGATACGCTTGCGATGTGCATGCTGTGCGTGGGGCTGGTCAGCCTCACCATCGATGCCGGCGCCCGCGTTCTCGGACGAAAGATGGCCCCGTGGACACATTGAGCCGCATCTCGCTGGCCGGCGTTGGTAAAACGTGGGAGGGCCGCCGCGGGGCGGTGGAGGCGTTGCGCGGGATCGATCTTGCCGTGGGCGCGGGGGAGTTCGTCTCGGTCGTTGGACCATCCGGGTGCGGCAAATCCACCTTGCTCTCGCTGGTCGCCGGCTTCGCCACACCCAGCACCGGCAGCGTGCGGGTTGACGGCCAGGATGTCACCGGCCCGTCTATCGAGCGCGGCGTGATGTTTCAGGACTATGCGCTGTTCCCATGGCGAACCGTCGCCGAGAACATCGCCTTCGGTCCGCAGGCCCGCGGCGTGCCCCGGCGCGAGCGGCGCGACATCGCTGGTCGCCTGATCGCTCTCGTGGGGCTGGATGGGTTCGAAGACCGCTACCCCAACGAACTGTCCGGCGGCATGCGCCAACGCTGCGCCCTGGCCCGGATGCTGGCCAACGACCCCGCCGTGTGGCTGATGGATGAGCCGTTGGCGGCCCTCGACCCACAGACGCGCATCGTCATGCAGGACGAACTTCTGCGCATCTGGGGCGATGAGCGGGCGGCGGCTCAGCGCCGTTCGGTGCTGTTCGTCACCCACGGCATCGATGAGGCCGTGCATCTGGCAGACCGCGTGGTCGTGCTGGCGCGTCGGCCCGGCCGGGTGCGCGCGGTGATCGATATCGATCTTCCGCGGCCACGCGCGCCCCATCGCAACGCACCGGAGGCGGCGCGGCTGGTGGCCGAAATCTGGGCCCTGATCCGCGACGAGGCGGTCGATGCCATTCGTGAAGAAACCTGAGGAGCACACAATGAACACCATGTCCCGACGTGCGTTGCTCGCCGCCGCCAGCCTGCCGCTGATGCAGGCCTCGCCTAGCCTGGCCCAGGCCGTGAAGCAGGCCGTGAAGGCCACCGTGGGCGTGGGCCTGGTGACCGAAGGCTCCATCCCCGTGGCGCTGTTGCAGCGCGACGGGCTGGTGGCCAAGGCCGCGGCCGAGCTGAAGATCGGGCTCGACCTTGAGTTCCTCGATTTCCAGGTGCTGCTGCGCATGGTGCAGGGCATCGTGGCCGGCCAGATCCAGATCGGCATGCTGGGCTCCACCCCCACCATCCGCATGCTCGCCACCGCCAACCCCGCCATTCCCGTGGCGCTCGCCGGTGGCGGCGTGAATTTCCCGCTTATGGTCAATCCAGGCTCGCCGATCCACACTCTGCAGGATCTGCAGGGCAAGACGGTGCTGACGGTCGTCGGCTCCGATCTGCATCTGGTGCTGCTGCTCATGCTGCGTGCCGAGTTCGGCCACGACGACGTCAAAAAACTCGGCATCACCATCCGCAACGCCCAGGCGATCACCGAGGTGGGCCGCAAACAATCCGGCATCGACGCCATCGCGGGCAGCGAGCCGTTCGGCCATGCCGCCGAGCGCACCGGCGAGTTGGTGGCCCTGCTGCGCAACAACGGCGCCACCGGCGCCGCCTGGCAGGGGCCTGAGGGGAAGGGAGAGGGGTTTAAGGCGGGGAACTTCGCCAGGTCCATGTTCGCACCCGAGGCCTACTACCCGCACCGCATCTGGTGGGCGATGCGCCGCGATTTCATCGAACAGCAGCCGGATGCGGTGACGGCTTTCCTGGTCGCCAACGCCCGCGCGGTCGAGGCGATGGCAGCAGCGAGCGTGGACGAGGTCATCGCGATCGGCGGCGCCAAATGGGCGGGCGAGAAGCCGGACCACGAGAAGTTCGTGGCCCGCAACCTGCCGCGTAACCGCGGCTGGGGGTGGGCGACGGAAGGCGATGTGCGTTCGCTGATCCGCCTGTCCGCGGTCAAGACGATCTATGAAACGGAGTTGAAGGCAGACGATGTAAAGCGCCTTGTGTTGCTCGCAGCGCCCGCCGCCCGCCGGGCCTGGGAGATCGTTGGCCGCAAGCCGGCAGCCGCCGTCTTTACCGAAGCCGGCGCGCCCGACACCCGCGGCCTGCCGCTGTGGGACGCCGAGCGCTGGTCGCTTTGAACCATCTGGAGAATCTGACATGAAGAAAATCATCATCACCGGCGGCAGCGGCAAGGCTGGCCGCCACGCCGTGCAGCATTTCCTCGACCACGGCTACCAGGTGCTCAATCTCGACATCGTGCCGCTGGACAATCCAAAGGTGGTCAACCTCGTCACCGACATCACCGACAGCGGCCAGGTGTTCAACGCGCTGAGCCCCTATACGATCGAGGGGCGCAACCCGAACTGGCTGCCGGGTGAGATCGCGGGCGTGGTGCATTTCGCGGCAATTCCGCGCATCGGGCTGGTGCCGGACAACGAGACCTTCCGCATCAACACGATGGGCACCTACAACATCCTCGAAGCCGCCACCAAGCTCGGCTTCCGCCGGATCGTGGTGGCCTCCAGCGAGACGGTCTATGGCGTGTGCTTTGCACTGACCGAACGCAGCCCGGTTTATCTGCCGCTCGATGAAGACTATCCGGTTGACCCGATGGACAGCTACGCACTGTCGAAAATCTGCAACGAGCGCACCGCCCAGGGGTTTCACCGCCGCACCGGGGCGCAGATCGTGGCGTTGCGCATCGGCAACGTGATCTCGCCCGAGCAGTACGCCGACTTCCCGGGCTGGTTCCGCACGCCCGAACGCCGCCGCCAGAATACCTGGAGCTATATCGACGCCCGCGATCTCGGCCAGATCGCAAGACTGGCAATCGAGACGGACGGGCTCGGCTTTCAGATCATCAACGCAACCGCCGACGACAACTCATCCGACCTTCCCGCGCACACGCTGGTGGAGCGCTATTTCCCCGGCGTGCCAGTGCGTGGCCATCTTGGCGAATTCGAAACATTGCTCAGCAACCGGCGCGCGCGAGATCTTCTCGGCTTCCGGCAGCAGCATCATTGGCGCGACTATGTGAAGGCCTGATGCCCGCTGGAAAAAGCGTTACAGTCAGCCGACACCTGCCCTGAATTTCGAGCCAGGGCAGGCACATAACCGACACGAAAGATTGCCCGGTGCCAACATAATGACATTGCTGTCCGATATCTCTGAAAGAATGCGCATCGATATTGCGTCGGGCCGTCTGGCACTGGGCGAACGCGTCACGATCGACGATCTATCGGTGCGTTATGGCGCCAGCCATATGCCGGTGCGCGAAGCGCTCCGCCGCCTCACCGGTGAGGGATTGATCGCAATGGAGCCAGGCCGCGGGGCTCGCATCCGCCAGGTTGACCCGGATTTCGTGGCCAACCTGTTCGACACGCGCGTGGCACTCGAAGGCACGCTCTCCCGATCAGCCGCGCGGCTCGGCACGGATGCGGAGATCGTCGAGCTCATCGCCATTGAGGAAGAGCGCAAGCTGCTGGTAGATCGAAGGGATTTCTCTGGCGCCCTCCTTCTCAACCGCAGGTTTCACGCCCTGGTCCATCGGATGGGCCGCAATCCGCAAGCAGCAGAGCTGATCGAGCGCACCTGGGTGCTGATCGTGGCTCTGTGGCATCACTATGGCTACGGACAGGACCGGTTTGCCGGCGTTGCAAGCGACCATCTTAATTTGATCCGCGCCCTGAAAGCTCGGGACAGTGACGCAGCCGCTATTCTGACAAGCGCACACGTAACGAAGACAAAATTCGATCTTCTGGCACAAATGAAGGCCGAGGCACCGCGATTGATCAAACAAGCCAAATCGCGGGCCTGATATCGATATGATTACGGCATAGAGACGCCGCCATTGACCTCGATCACCTGGCCGGTGATGTAGCTGCTCATGGTGTCTGAGGCGAGGAACAGCATCGTCTGAGCGCATTCCGCCGGGTCGCCGATACGGTTCATCGGCACCGTTGCCTGCATCTTGACCAGTTCATCGGCCGGGGTATCCCGCGTGTGAAACGGTGTCATGATGATGCCGGGTGCCACGGCGTTGACACGGATCTTGTCGACCACCAGCTCGCGGGCCCAGTTGCGTGTCACCGTCGAGATGAATCCCTTTGCCGCGCCATAGATGCCTGAGCCGACGCGGCCGCCGTTGCGCGCGGCGACGGAGCTGACATTGATGATGTTGCCACCGCCCTGCGCCCGCATGACCGGCACCACCGAGCGCACGAAGGCGGTAACCTGCACCACGTTGAGGCGCAGCACGTCGAGCACGAATTCGTCGGTATAGTCTGCAATCTTGGTGCGCCGAACCAGGCCACCCGCATTGTTCACCAGCACGTCGATGCGGCCGAAGGCAGCCAGGGTCTGCGCCACGATGCTTTCGGGCACGCCGCTTTTGGTCACGTCACCGCCGATCGTCAGCGCCTCACCGCCGGCCGCGCGAATGTCTGCAGCCACCGCTTCGGCGCTGGCCTTGCTCGCATTGTAATGCACCGCCACGCGGGCACCGGCCAAGCCAAAGGCAATGGCGGTGGCGGCCCCGATGCCGGTGCTGGCCCCCGTGACGAGCACAACCTTGCCGGCGAGATCTTGCATACGAAAAATTCTTTGAGGGTGGCGGGGTGTCAGGCCGCGGTGATGCGTGGGTTAAGGCGGTCTGGCCGGGCAAGGGCGGCGAAGGCGGGAATTGCAGTCGGCAACCCCGTCTGTCCGGTTTCCCCGTGCTGCCAGCGTGTCTTCTGCACGGGATCATCCGGCCGCGGCTGCGCGTCGATATGCACCGAGGCACTGCCACCCATCGCCACGACGTCGATCCACTTCATCGCGTGCTGCGTCACGCGATGGTGACAATCTCGCCAGGCAACTCGGCCATCACGGTATCGTCGAGCGCCACTCCCAGACCAGGGGCGTTGGGCACGGCGACCAGGCCCGCTTTCGGCGCTTCGAGCACCCCGCCCACCAGACGATCAAAATATGGCGTCTCGTCGAATTGCAGTTCCAGCAGCCCTGGCATCTCCAATGCGCCACAGATCGCCAGGCTTGCAGCGTGGCAGATTGGGCCGGTTGGATTGTGCGGCGAGATCCCAACTCCATGCCGGCGCAATGCTTCGCCAGTGCGCATCATCATGTCGATGCCACCGATATACTTGATATCGGGCATCATCACGTCGTAGGCGCCGCCACGGGCAAAGGTTTCAAAAATCCCGCTGCCGACACCCTTTTCGAGTCCCACCAGGACCATTCCGGCGGCCTGGGCCTGGTGGCGCAGCGCGCGCAAGGCGGGGATGTTCTCTTCAACCTCGACCAGCGGACACTCGTACCATGACACGCCGCGTTCGCGCAGGGGGGCGACCATCTCGGCCGCAATCGATGGCGTGAAACGCCAGTGGCAGTCAACATAGAGCGCCACATGGTCGGGCAACATGGCCTTGACGGCGGCAATGCGCGAAAGGCCGGGCGCAGCCATTTCCAGGCTGGCGTTGTCAGGCGTCACCTCATCGAAAGGGGCTATCTTGACCGCATGAAACCCGGCATCGACCGCGCGCTGCGCGCTTGCTGCGAAACCTTCGGGCGCCCTATTCCAGGTTCCGCGGTTGATATTGGCATAGAGTCCGACAGTGTCTCGTTTCTGGCCGATCATCGCGCAAAGACTGATCCCAGAGCGCCTTGCGCACAAATCGCTCAGTGCCTGATCGA
Source organism: Acetobacterales bacterium (assembly GCA_038229175.1). Classification (GTDB taxonomy): domain Bacteria; phylum Pseudomonadota; class Alphaproteobacteria; order Acetobacterales; family Acetobacteraceae; genus CAIQQQ01. The sequence goes on from JBBROR010000008.1 coordinate 8,166, forward strand.
GAGCTGAAATAATCGCCGCGCGCGGCAGGTTGAGCGGATCGAGCAACGGGATCAAGACAACCGGATCGGCTGGCTGACCCAGCAACGCGGGTCCCAGTTCTTGCAGTTCGGTGGCGAGTGCTGCCTCTTGCAAAGTTAAAGTCGCCTCACCGGTGCCTATGGCGCCCGACGATGCCTCAACCTCGATGAACGCCCATTTTGTCTTGCTGGAGATAACGGGAATTCGAAGAACGATACGACGGATCCGCTCTGCACTTTGCATCGCTCAGGCCGCGGCGACAATTTGGGCGGGGACGGGGACGGGGGCGGGGGCGGGGGCCGGGGCGGGCGCGGGGGCGGGCACGGGTGTGCCGCCGCCGGCGGAGCCCTTTTCAAGAATGGCCGCGCGGCCGCCGTTCCGTTCGACAATCATGGCCTGATCGCTCTTGGCGCGACGATCGACACCATCGGGGTCCACGATCTTGCGCAACTCGGCCTCGAAATGGGCGCGAACCGTTTCATAGGCCGGGTCGGTGCCGAGATCGACCAACTCTTCAGGGTCGCGGTCCAGATCGAACAACTGTGGCGCGTAGCCAACATAGTGCACGTATTTATAGGCGCCCTGCCGCAGCATGCTGGCACCGGTGATGGCGCCAGCCGCGTGATATTCGGCGAAAACCAGGCGCTCGCGGTCATGGGGGTTTTCGATGGCACGGAACAGGCTGACACCCGGGCGGCCGGCGATGTCGGACAAGCGAGGCGTGACGCCCACGGCTTCCAGCACCGTCGGATAGAAATCGATCAGCGAAACCGGAGTGTCGACCACGATCCCCTCGGGGATGCCGGGGCCGGCCATCACCAGCGGGATGTTGGCTGATTCCTCGTAGAAGTTGCTTTTGAGCCAAAGGCCACGCGCGCCCAGGCTCTCGCCGTGGTCGGCCACGTAGATGATGCGGGTGTTCTGGTCGAGCCCGGTCTGTGCCAGCATATCCATCAGGCGGCCCAGATTGTGATCGACGAAGGAGCACAGCCCGAAATACGAGGCGGTTGCCAGGCGGCGCATATCGTCGTTGAAAAAGCTGTCGGTGGTGTAGGCCTTCTTTTGCTCGGCCAGCCACGGGTGGTGCAGATGCTCACCGGGCCTGGACAGTTTGGGCAGCGGCATGTCGTCCACCGGATAGAGCTTGAAGAACTCCTCCGGCGCGATCAGCGGAAAATGCGGGGCGACGAAGCTGGTGAACAGAACCCAGGGCTTGTCCTGCTGCGTTCCCTCGTTCTCCAGCCAGGACAACGCTTCGGCGATGATGGCGCGATCGTAGCGGGTGTAGTCGCTCTCCCCGCCACCAAGCTTCTGGGCGACCTTCACCGAGCCTTTGCGCTCCGGCAGCGGGCTGATCTGTCGCACCGCGCCGTGCACGTCGCCCACGCCGCGCTCGGCATGCATGGGGATGCGGCTTTCGTCGAAGCCGGTTGAAACCAGAGGATCGCGATAATGGAGCTTTCCGATCGAATTCACCGGAATGCCGGCATCCTGCAGGCAATGGCCCCAGCTTGTCGGGTGCCCGTCATAGGGGCTGGCGTTGCACCAGAAGCCGGTCTGATGCGGATATTGGCCGGTGGCGAAGGCGGCGCGGGCCGGCATGCAGATGGGGCTGGTGCTGTAGGCGTTGGTAAAGCGCGCGCCGCGTTGGGCGAGCCGGTCGATATTGGGCGTTTTGACGATCGGATGGCCGTAGCTGCCGACGCAAGTGGCGGCATGCTCATCCGCCATGACAATGAGCAGATTGGCGGGCTTCGTCATGCGGCTTCTCCATGTTCGGATGTCAGAGCTGCAAGGCGGCGCACGGCGTGTTCGGCTAGTGTTTCAGCCTGCGGGTGTGCGGCATCTGGCAGCACGGCCTGATACTGGTCGATCATTTCCGCCAGGAACGGCAAGGCGCCGCGCCGGTCGCCCATCAGGGCCAAGAGACCCAGTGCATCCTTCAATGCGATAGGCCCGGGTGGACGCTGACTATTGCGCCAATTTGCCATGTGGGCGGCATGGCGTTCGAACACCACAGAATACCCGGCCCCCTTTCCCTCGTCGACGAGGCGGACGAAGGCCTGTGGATCGATGTCGAGATCGCCGGCCAGCGCGATCGCCTCGGCGATGGCACAGATCGTGACGGCACCGATGGCGTTGTTGATGAGCTTGGCAGCGGCCGCGGTGCCGGACGGTCCGATATGGACCTGGCCGCGCCCCAGCAGCCCCAAGACCGGCCGCGCGCGGGCCACGGACTTCGCGTCCCCGGAGACGACGAAGAACAGTTGGCCTGCTGCGGCCTCACGATTTTGCCCGATAACGGAGGCCTCGATCGCCATGTGCCCGGAATCTTGCATGGCGGCGGTTATCTTGCGCGAGAACGCGGGCGATACCGTCGAGCATTCCACAACCAGAAGCCCCGGCATACCCAAGGTCGCCAACCCACCAGGCCCCAGATACGTCTGCTCGATCGCGGCAATGCTCGACAGGCTGCTCAGGATCGTGTCGCACTGGGCGATCACATCCGCCAGGCTAAGGGCAAGGCCCACGCCTTTTGCCGCGGCCTGCGTGCGCGCGCGCTCGGCGATGTCGTAGCCCATGACCGCCTGACCGCACGCGACGAGCCGGGCCGCCATGCCGCTGCCGATTTGCCCAAGTCCAACGATACCGATCGGTTTGGTGCTGATCATTGTCAATCTCCGCAGCTTCTATTGAAAAGAGTAACGACACGGTCGAAGCAATGCGCGGCCACGGCGGCATCGTGGCAATAACGGTTCGGGAAGCTCCAACCATGATGGGCCTGCAAACGCTCGGACATATGCCGGACTGGCGCGCGCGCGACCGCATCCTCGATCAGGCGCTGATGCGCTTCGGGGCAGGCCTTGTCGTCCTGTGCCAGCGCGATGTAGGCGGGACCGCAGAGGGTTTCGATCAGCCGATGCGCGGAGTCGTGATCATTGCTGACCATGCGCCCGCCATGGATCGACGCGGCCGCATTGACGTGCGACGGATGCGACGCCAGCGCCTTCAGCGCGTGCCGCCCGCCCATGCAGTATCCGACCGCGCCAAACTGCGTCACCGATGGAGTGTTCGCCGCGCAATGGGCCAGGATGGCCGGCAGATCGCGCGCGGTCATACCTGGCGTTGTTTCGAGATTCAATGTGATCGCCGCTGGGTCGGTCCGGTCATCTGGCGATCGCGGGGTCGGAAAGCTGAAATTGCCAACGCGATAGAACAGGTTTGGCAGATACACCACGAAGTTTTGCCCGGCAAAGGCTCGGCACATCTCGAACAGCTCCTCACGGATGCCGAACACATCCATGTAGAAAATGATGGCGCCACGGTTGGCACCGCCTTCCGGTCTGAAAACATGCGTGCGCATGCTGCCATCCTGCGTGTCCAGATCGACCGTCTCATGGCGCATATCGGCGCTTCCTGATGTCTCAAACACGCAATTGAAATCCCGAAATCGTGTCGCGCAGGATCGTTGTGTTGTCATCGAACCCAGCTGCGATGCCGTAGGACGTGTCGGTGTGTTCTCCCTCGCCCCATGTGCGGTCGGGGTCGGGCCATGGAATGGATGCCACCAGTTCGCGCGTGTAGGGGTGCATCGGTGATCTTATGACCACCTCCGGCGTGCCCGCTTCGACCACCCGGCCTTTGTTCAGAACGATCACGTAGTCGCTGATCTCGTAGGCGGTGGCCAGATCATGCGTGATATAGACGATCGAAACACCGTGGCTGTCCTTCAGGTCCCGCAGACTTGCCAGGATCGTTGATCGTAACGAGGCGTCCACCATGGAGACCGGCTCGTCGGCCACCAGAAGCTTTGGCTTCAGCATCACGGCACGGCCAACCATGAGACGTTGGCGTTGGCCGCCGGAGAGTTGGTGGGCAAACCGATGGATGGTTTGATCTGGATCGAGGCCCACGACCTCGCAAGCCCTTTGCATGTTGGCCAGTATTTCAGCACGGCCACGTGCCAGACCGAAATTGACAAGCGGTTCAGCAAGCGCGTGATCAACCTTGTAAAACGGATTATAGGCCGCATACGGATCTTGAAAGACGGCTTGTAATTTGCGGTAGTAATCGGCCGGACGGCTGGCACCCTTGCCACTGACAAGCTTGCCTTCGAACATCACCTCACCTTCGCTCGGAGAAAGGAAGCCAAGCAGCAGCCCGGCCAGTGTGGATTTTCCACTGCCGCTTTGCCCCACCACTGAAATGACCCGAGGTTCATCTCCGTCCAGCCGCATCGAAAGTGGGAAAAGCGCGCGCGTGCCACCCCTGCCAAACAGCCCGCTTGGGAAATTCTTGCCGGCGCCCCTGAGTTCGAGAAGTGCCGGGCGCGACGACGACGCCATGGACGGTGGTTCGAAGGGCGATGGCGCGGTTGCAACCGTTGCCGCCACGCCGTGCGATCGGCCGGCGCCGGTGGGCACGCTGTCGATCAAAGCGCGGGTGTATTCGTGCTTCGGCGATTTGAAGATCTGCCGGACATCGCCTTGCTCGACCAGCTTGCCCTTGCGCAGAACCATCAGCTCGTCGACGAACTGCGCCATCAGCCCCATGTCATGGCCGATCAGGATCAAACCCGCGCCCACTTTTTCCTGCACGTTGCGCAATGTCTGCATGACGAGGCGTTGCGTGATGACGTCAAGTGCGCTCGTCGGCTCATCGGCGATCAGGATCTTTGGCCCCATCGAGATGGCGATGGCGATACAGACGCGCTGCTTCATCCCGCCGGACAGCTCATGCGGGAACTTGCGCGCCACGCTTGCCTGCAGGCCAACCTGGGACAGCAGCTCCTCGACCCGGCTGTCTCGCTCCCGGTTTGTCATCCGGATCCCATGATCGAGCAAGCCGTCGATCATCTGGTCGCGGATGCGCGAGACCGGATTGAGCGAGTTCATGGCACCTTGCGGGATGTAGCTGACGCTGGCCAGGCGGTGGCGAACCTGCTCTTGCGGGGACAGCGCCAGAAGATCGGTATTGCCCAGCAGCGCCCGCCCACCGGACACGCGGCCTGGCGCCTGTATCAGGCCCATCAGGGCGAGCGCCGTTGTCGTCTTGCCTGATCCCGATTCGCCGACGAAACCCATGCGTAGCCCCGGCGGGATCCGAAAGCTGATATTGTCGACGGCTCTGACAATGCCGTCGTCGGTGACGTAATCCACCTCGAGATTGTCGACGACCAATCCTACTCCCGTGTGGCCCATCAGACGCCCCCACGTTTCAGCCGCGGGTTGGCCAGCTCGTCAAGGCCGACCGTTACCAGGTAAAGACCGAGGAACAGGAGGATCAGCACAAGCAACGGCGTCATCATCCACCACCAGTAGCCTTGAAGCAGCGCTGAATAATGCATGGCCCAATAGATCGTCATGCCCAAGGTCGGCTCATTCTGCGGCCCAAGCCCAAGCGCTTCCAGACCAACCGACGACAGCATGGCCGCCGACGTGGCGAGCACGAGGCTTGCCATCAGATACGGTATAAGGTTGGGCATCATCTCGCGGAATATGATTCCAAGCGATCCGGTGCCATTCAGCCGCGCGGTGTTGACATACGCCATCTCCCGCATGATCAGGACCTGGCTTCTGATACGCCGCGCAGGCTCACGCCAGGCCAGCGATGCGATGATCAGCGCCATCGTGGTCGTGGTCATGGTGGTCTCGAGATTGGCCGAGATGACAATCAGGATCAGCAACGGCGGCACGGCCAGGAACACGTCGACCACCAGGCTGATGACAGCGTCCCACCAGCGGCCAAAGTAACCCGCAACGAAACCCAGTATTGTCCCGGTCAGCACACCCAGCACGCCCGAGATCAGGCCGACCTTGCAGGTCAGCCAGGTTCCCACGACCAAGACGGCAAACAGATTGCGTCCTTGCTTGTCGGTGCCAAGCGGATAGTCCCACGATGGCGCACGCACCGCAGGCGCCGACAGAGGATCGGCCATTGAAATATCAACGACGAGCCGACCCCCGATCGCGATTGCAGCGAGCACGCCAAGAAGGAAAAGCCCGATCAGCAGGCTTGGATTGCGCCGAAGATAGAGTGTGATCGTTCGGCGTTGGCGCGACGCACTCCCCCAGGTGCCGGCCGGCGGGGCGCCGAGCGTGGACGATGATGGGCTGTGATCAGGCATCACCGGCTCCTGTGCGGATACGCGGATCCAGCAACGGATAAAGAAGATCGAGCAGCATCAGCGAAATGCCGAGCGTGATGATGAGAACAAGCACACACCCGAAAATCATAAAGTAATCAACCAGCAGTACAGAGTTATAGAGCAGCGTTCCAACCCCGGGATAAGAGAAGACGCGCTCCACCAGAACTGCGCCGGTCACCACGTGGCTGAGCGACAGCACGAGCGTGGTGACCTGCGGGGTTATCCCGTTGCGGACCGCGTATCGCCAAAACAGCCGCCCGTCCTTCAGGCCGCGGGCACGGCCGAAATTCATGTAGTCCTCGCCTTGGACCGTCACCATCATGCCACGCATGCTGAGCGCCCAGATACCGGTGGCGGCGAGCACGATCGACATGGCCGGCAGAAACGCGTGCCTGCCGATCTCCACGGCCGATGGCCAGTTGAGCCCTGCCACGAAGCCCACGCCCATCCCGCCACCTGACGGAAACCATTGCAGGATAAGCGCAAACACATAGATGAGAATGAGACCCACCATGTAGAATGGAATGGCCGACAGGATCATCAGCAGCGGCACGACGCGGCCCAGCCAATGGCCGGCGCGCAGCCAAACCGTCAGCGCCCCCAATGTTGTTCCGATTGCGAACGAGATCAGCGTGGCCGTGCCCAGCAATCCGATGCTCCAGGGCAACGCCTGCAAGACGTGCGATGCCACGCGGTCTGGATAGTGGCTGATCGAAACACCGAGATCGAGCCGCGCACTGTCGGACAGCATCGTCAGATATTGCCTCCAGAGTGGCTGGTCGACACCGAATTTCTGACGATACTGCTTGACCATCTCCTCCATGCCGGCCGTGCTGCCGCCGCCCTCGCCCATTGCCTGGGCAAGCCGCTCCTCGATCGGATTGCGCTCGGTCAGGTGCGGCAGAATGAAATTGACAGTCGCCGCCAGCCAGACAACGACAATCATCAGGCACAGTCGTTTGAAAATTCGAACCATTGCAGCAGCCTTGCCCGTTTGCGCCGATGTCTGTCGCTATTTCACGGGCTTGAGAGAATGGGCCAACAACGCGCCCCATCCGGATACGAAGCAATTAAGACATGCCGGCGCATAGGGGTTCTGTTCGGAAGGCCAGTTCGTCCAATACGTCTCGTTCAAGGCCTGCAGATGGTAGGCCTGCTCGAGTGGGACCTCGACGGCCTCGCGATACCAGATGTCCATTGCTCCCTTGTAGAGTGGGACAAGGGCGGGATCGCCGATCGGCAGGCGCTCCATCTTCTCGAAAATCGTGTCAAACTCCGGGTTGCTCCAGCGTGAGACGAAGAAGCTCATCGTCCCAATCGGCGCCTTGTTCTTTGTGGTGTACATTCGAAGGGTGTCGTTGGTGTCAAAAACGCCGCCACCATTATGCCCAAATATATGCCAGACGGATTGGCCGACGCGGAATTTCCGAAACGAATCAGGGGTGGAGGTAAACCTGGCATCGAACCCGGCGCGTTTAAGTTGCTGGGCGATCACTTGGCCCACCCCTGCATATTGTGGCTGCATTTCGAGAGGACCGCCGGCCCGCTTGCCATCTTTGGCCCACAGGCCCTCGCTGTCCTTTTTGTAGCCGGCTTCTGTCATCAGCTTTGCCGACAATGCCAGGTCGAACACGTCCACGCCGTATTTCTTGACGAGATCGGTCGTGCCGTCGACGTAGGGCTGCAGCTTCTCGAAGGCAGGAAGTGGTGTATAATTCGGCGTGTTCGCGCCATCCCAGGCGAACTCGATCAACTGCTTGCGGTTTATGGCATGCACGACCGCGCGACGGACGCGGACATCTTGGAAGGGCGAGCCTTCGGCCATATGATTGAAATACAGCGAGTGTGATGAGTAGTCGAGGTAGCCATAGGGCGGCTTGCGGCCCGAGAACGTCGTCAGTTTCGGGTTTCGATCGAGGATCGATTTAACCAGAGACGGCGTGGCCAATGTCTGTGTCTGATCGATTTGATTGTTGATGATCAGCTGTGCATTTCGCTCGTCATCCGGCGCTGCGATCGCGACGATCCGCTCCACGGCCGGCAGGGGACGAAACCCGGCTGCCACCCCCCACCAATCATTGCGACGGTCAAGGATCATTTCGGTCGGACTCGTTTTGACGACCTTCCATGCTCCCGTGCCGACAGGCCAACCTTTCTCGATATCGAGGAAGGTGAAGCCCGCTTTGTCAGCGACGTCTTTCCAGATATGGCGTGGGACCCACTGCAACCCAAGACCAAAATAGTTCGTCAACTGCCGATATATGTAGCGAGGATCAGGTGCGTTCAGGTCGATCCTCAGCGTCAGCTTGTCTTCGACGGTCACGAGCTTGATCAGTGCGGCGGTTTCCACCGATTTAGCTAAATCCCGCCTGGTTCGGCCATTTTCCATCAGCATATTGAGCGTGAAGGCAACATCCTCGGCGTCGAAGTCTGCGCCGTCACTCCATTTCACGCCTTTGCGAATGAAGACCTGCACGCTGGTGAAGTCGTCGTTGTATTTATAACGTTCTGCCAACCAGGGAATGTGCTCGCCCGTTAAATGGTTGAGCGTAAAGAGGGGCTCGTATACGAACTGAAAGCCATTTCGGATGTCTGCGCCAAATCCATACCAATTGGCATTGTTTGGAGCGCTCAATGTCGGGCTGCCATCGCTGCGGCCAACAAAAACCAGAGTGCGCTCACGTGGTGGTGGCGCCGCCTGCGCCGCGGCCTCGGCGGTGAGGCACGCTGTGAAAATTGCAAGCAGGGCAAGGACGTAGACCGCTGGAGGTTTTCCTTGGTAAGCTTTCACAGCATTCTCAGTTCATTTATTTTGATCAAAATACTCTGAGATTTTGCCCCAGGTCAATCGAGACACCCATATGTTTGATCAAAAATTCTGGATCTGGCGTAGCCTTGATCCTGCAGGCGTTTGGTTGGATGGATCTTTATTGTAAGCCTGGAAAAGGTGACGCCCACGGTCCGGTCGCACTGGCGTTCGAGTGCTGCGCAGTTTCGCCCATGAGCGATGAAAACAATAAATAGACGTAGACAGCTATCTCAATGCCCACGGGACTTCAGTCCACCGAAAAGTCAAAGCTAAAGCACTCAAGCCCGGGTATCAGACCAGTCAGGGCGCCCTCCAAACAACAAAATGGCGCGGGTCCGACGGATAATTCCGTTCGACCCGCACCATCAGTCCATCACGCCTTTGGGTTTCCTCCCGCGAACACTTTAGCCAGCTCTTTCAGCAAGCATGGTCACCGCACGATTTATCCGAACTTGAGCGCCACTGTGCTAGTGGTTAAGATCTGATGGAAGAGTCCTCGGATCTTAACCACTAGCCTCTGATCTTGTGGGCCAAATTCCCTGACGCTCCGGTCGCAAGCGTCAGGTTTGGACCACTAGAGCGTGATGATTTTGGGTCGAGTCAAAATCATGACGCTCTAGCCGTTGTTTTACAGATCATGTTCATGCGTTTGGGTGAGGCAACCCAAACGCATCATGATCTAGCCAGCGTTCGCGTCAGGTGTGCTCAGCGCCACGAAAGCCTGGTGACCATCGCGGATCACGCGCAGGGCCACAGCACTGCCGGGCGTTTTGGTGCCGGCGCGAAGGGCCTTGGCGGCCTGCTCGGGGCTGTTGACCGGCTGGTTGCCGACCATTTCGAGCACGTCGCCTTCCTGCAATCCGGCGATCGCAGCAGCGCTGTCCGGCTGGACCTGCGCAATCACCACACCTTTCTGCCCAGCAGGCAGGTTCAGCTGCTGCCTTGCCTGGTCATCAAGCGCTGCAAGACCAAGGCCAAGCTTGGCGCCGCCTTTCACCGATGCATCGGCCTGGGACGAAACGTTCTGATCCGGCGCCGCAGCCACCTTCACGGACAGCGTCTTGTCCTGGCCATCGCGGTGCACGATCACAGTCTGCTCGGTGCCCGAATGAACTTCAGCCACGATGCGGGCAAGTTCATGCGGGTCCTTTACGTCCTGTGCACCGATTTTCGTGATCACGTCACCCGGCTGGATTCCGGCGGCCTTCGCCGGGCTGTTGTCCTGCACCTCGGCAACCATCGCGCCAGACGGGGCGGCCAGGTGCAGTGCCGATGCCATGGCCGGGGTCACCACCTGTGCGCTGACGCCCAGCCAACCGCGCTCCACCTTGCCGTTCGTCTCAAGCTGGCTGACAACCTCCTTGACGACGCGTGCCGGAATGGCAAACCCGATCCCCACGCTGCCGCCGGACGGCGAGTAGATCGCGGTGTTCACACCGATCACCGTCCCGTCCTGGGCAAACAGCGGGCCACCGGAGTTGCCACGGTTGATCGGCGCGTCGATCTGCAGGAAGTCGTCATACGGGCCCTGTCCGATCTGGCGCCCGCGTGCTGACAGGATGCCGGCGGTTACGGTGCCACCCAGGCCGAACGGGTTGCCGACGGCCACAACCCAGTCACCGACGCGGGCTGCGTTCGAATCGCCGAGTGCCAGATGCGGCAGCGGCGTGGACGACTTCACCTGCAGCACGGCCAGGTCGGTCTTGGGATCGACGCCGATCACCTTGGCCGGCAGCTTGCGGCCGTCGGCCAGTGTCACCTGGATATCGGTCGCATCCTTGACCACATGGTTGTTGGTCACAATCCGGCCCGAGGCGTCGATGATGAAGCCGGAGCCGAGCGCGTGGACGATCTGGCCCTGGCCCTGGCTCTCGCCCTGGCTCTCGCCCTGACCCTGGCCCATCCCCGGGTGATGCCCGCCAAAGAACTGGCCGAACATCCGGTCCTGCGGCGAGTCGGCTGGGAATGGCGAGGCCTGGTCATTGGCCTCCTGGCGCATGGTCGTGCTGATCGTCACGACCGCGGGGCTGACGCGCTGGACGAGATCGGCAAAGCCCGGCAGCGCCTGGGCAGCGGGATGCGCGGTGTCGATGGGCGCGGTGTGTTCGGTGGATTGCGTGGCGGCGGTCGCCTGGGCGAACGCGGGCACGACCTGCCAGGCTCCGATGCCGGCGACGGCTGTGGCCGCAAGCAGGGCTGCAGCGAAGGCTGGCCGGCGAAGACGTGACTTGAGGTTGAGCATGAGAGTTTCCTCGATCCTTTGAAACCGCCGTTGAATGGCGTGCTCTGTAATTGCACCCCAGACCGTGGAGGTTCGACGGTTGCGACGATGAAGATCCCGTCAGGATCCGTTCCTGAAAAGTTCTACTCTCACCTCTAATCCGCGCCCATCCGGCAAAGCCGGGCCAAGGGAAACGCTGCCGCCATGCGCCTGGGCCGCGGCCTTGACGAGAGCCAGGCCCAGGCCGGTGCCCGGCGTTGCGCGACTTCGGTCCAATCTGACAAAACGCTGCAGGACCCCGTCGCGCTCGGCTTCCGGCACGCCCGGCCCCTCATCGGCCACCGACAGCACCGGTCCCGCGCGCAACGCCACCCGGATGGCGCCGGCACCATGCGTCATTGCGTTGTCGAGCAGGTTGCCAAGGATGCGCTGCAACAACGCCGGATCGCCGCGAAAGCGAACGCCTGGCGCCACGTCGATGGTGAATTCCCGCCCTGCCTCCTCGGCCACCGGCGCATAGGCTTCTGCCACCGCCAGGACCAGGGCGGAGAGTTCAAACTCCTGGCGCCCTCCGGCACCGGCCTCGGCGCGGGCGATCCTGAGCAGCGACGAGAACGTTTCCAACACCGCGTCCAGTTCGGCAATCGCTGCCGGCAGCCTGGTGCTGCCGTCTTCGAACGCCACCTCCTCGAGCATCTGCCGCAGACGCTGCAACGGGCCGCGCAGATCGTGGGCAATATCATCCGTCACCTGCCGCTGTGCCACCACCAGCGCCTGCAGCCGGTCGAGCATGAAGTTCACGGTCACGATCAAACGATCGAATTCATCGCCGCGGCCCGTCACCGGCAACCGCCGCGACAGGTCGCCCTCGGTGACCAGCGCAGACACATCCGAAATCGACGCCAGCCGGCGTTCGAGTGCCCTTGCCGCAAAAAACGCGAGCAGCAATGCCACGCCACCCGAACCGAAGGCTGCGATTAGTGGCGTCCAGGCCAAGGCGCGTGCCGCACCCTCGGCAGCCGCAAGCCTGGCGGCAACCACAAGGTTGACGCCGCCGGGCAGCATGGCGCCCAGCGCGCGCAGGGCTGGCTGGCCTGGGGCTCGCAGCGTGGCAAAGCCACGCAGCGACGCCGGCGCCCCGTCGATAGTCCCGGCCAGCGGCTGGCCACCGGCCGTCTGCACCAGCACCAGCAACAACGCCTCCCGCCGGGCCGAGGCGCGGGCGGCGTCCAGCAATACCTGCGGGCCAAGCGCCTCGTAATCGCGGATCAGGCCTTCAGCTTCGCCGGCGAGCACCAGGTCCAGCTCCTGGCGCAGCGCCTCATCGGCGCGCAACCAGCTCCAACCGGCGCCCACCAGCGAAATCAGAAGGACAGAGCCGGCGATGGCCAGCGCCATGCGCAGCGCAAAGCTGCGCCATAATCTCCTCAGTCCGTCAGGGCGTGCCGGGTCGGACATCGAGCACGTAGCCGGCACCGCGGATCGTGCGGATCAGCGCCAGACCTTCCGGTCCTTCAAGCTTGCGGCGCAGGCGACTGACGTGCACGTCGACCACGTTTGTCGTGGGGTCGAACGCGAAGTCCCAAACCCGTTCGAGCAACATCGTGCGCGTCAACACCTGGCCGGGATGGCGCATCATGTATTCCAGTAGCCGCCATTCCGTGGGCAGGACCTCGATTTGCGTGCCGCCCAACGTGACGATGCGGCGCAGCAGATCCATCCGCAGGCTGCCAACCACCAGGTCGGTCTCGGCTTTGTCGGCGGCTGCCGGCCGTCGCGCCAACGCACGGAGCCTGGCGTGCAACTCGGAGAACGCGAAGGGCTTGGCGAGGTAGTCATCAGCCCCGGCATCAAGCCCTTCAACCCGTCTCTCTACGTCTCCCAGCGCAGTCAGAACCAGCACCGGCGTCGAGATCGCAGAGGCGCGAAGGGTCCGCACGATCGACAGGCCATCCGGCGGGGGCAGCATGCGGTCGGTCACGATGACATCGAAACCCTCCGACATCGCGAGAAACAAGCCGTCCTTGCCGGTCCGGGCCACTTCTGTGGTGTGGCCTTCCTGTGCCAACCCACGGGCGATGTAGTCCGCCGTCGCCTGATCGTCCTCTATCACCAGGATCTTCATGCCGCTCCTATTCGTGGCCCAACATCTTAGCACTGGCACGGAGCGGTCAGGTCGGTTGCATAGTCAAGCGCGGATCCGCGCCGCAGCATGTCGCGATCATGGGGGAACGCGAACGCCTGCCGCATGTTGAAGGTATCAGGCGGTCGCTTCTGGCCAGGGTTTGAAGGGTAGGCCGATGAGCAATCCCCAACGCAGCAGCATGGATCCATCGGTGCCAAGCCGTTTATCGATGGCGGCATGACGCGGTATGCCGGTCTTGCCGCAGGTGGCTGAACCCACACCAAACGGTCCAAGTTGGAAGATGCGGAACACCCCGCTCGCCATTGAAGACTACGCCCTTATCGGAGATCGAAAGACAGCCGCCCTGGTGGGCCGCGACGGTGCAATCGATTGGCTGTGCCTGCCACGCTTCGACAGTAGCGCCTGTTTCGCGGCCCTTCTGGGCACGTCCGACAATGGCAGCTGGTTGATTGCCCCCGAGCATCCCCAGCCGCAGGTCAGCCGCCGCTACATCGGTGACACGCTCGTCCTCGAAACGCTCTTCACGACGCCGGATGGCGAGGTCGCCCTGATCGACGCCATGCCGCTTGATCGGGATGGCTCGCACGTGATCCGCCGCATCGAGGGGCGAAGCGGCAGCGTTGCGATGCGCTTTCATCTGAAGCTGCGTTTCGACTTCGGCTCCACCACCCCCTGGGTCACCCGAGCCGAGGGCGGGATCGTTGCCATCGCAGGGCCAAACCTCGTGACGGTGCGCGGTCCGGTCGCGTTGCACGGCGAGGGTATGGCGACCGTTGGACGTTTCGATATTCTGGCAGGTGAGAGTGTCACCTTCGTTCTCAGTCACGGTGCGTCGCATCTTCCGCCACCTGCCATCTTTGACGGCGACGCCGCCCTGTCCGACACGCAGGATCGCTGGCGCGCATGGTCGAACCAGTGTACTCACAGCGGCCCATGGCGGAAGGCGGTGGTCCGGTCGCTGATCGTGCTCAAGGCGCTGACCTTCGAGGCCACCGGCGGCATCGTGGCGGCGCCCACGACATCGTTGCCAGAGCAGCTCGGCGGGCAGCGCAACTGGGATTACCGTTATTGCTGGCTCCGAGACGCCACCCTCACATTGATGGCCTTCATGGGCAGCGGCTACTACGAGGAAGCCCAGGCCTGGCGCGATTGGCTGCATCGCAGCGTGGCGGGGAATGCCGAAGAGTTGCAGATCATGTATGGCGTCGGTGGTGAGCGGCGTCTGCTGGAATGGAAACCCGGCTGGCTGGCAGGCTATCAGGGTGCCAGCCCCGTGCGCATCGGCAACGCTGCTTCGGAGCAACTGCAACTCGACATCTACGGCGAAGTGATGGACGCGCTGCACCAGGCCCGCCTCGGTGGCCTGACAGTACCCCGGGATACATGGCGGCTACAGGCCAGCATGATCCGGCACCTGGAAAAAATCTGGCAGCAGCCGGATGACGGCATCTGGGAAGTGCGTGGCGAACGGCAGCACTTCGTGCATTCCAAATTGATGGCCTGGGTCGCGATGGACCGCGTGGTGCAGGACATCGAACGCTACAACCTGACGGGCCCGGTCGAGCGTTGGCGGGCTGTGCGGGACGCGATCCATGAACAGGTTTGCGCCAAGGGGTTTGATCCGCAACAGAACAGCTTCACGCGCAGCTATGGCGCGCCCGAATTGGATGCGAGCCTGTTGCTGATCCCGATCGTGGGCTTTCTGCCACCGGATGATCCGCGGGTCGTGGGCACGGTGGCCGCGATCGAGCGCAGCCTGCAGGTGGACGGCCTGGTCCTGCGGTATCGCACCGAAAGCGCCGCCGACGGCCTGCCGCCGGGTGAAGGGGCGTTCCTGCCGTGCTCGTTCTGGCTCGCAGACTGCTTCGCGCAACAGGGACGGCAAGCCGATGCCGAGGCATTGTTCGAGCATCTGCTAAAAATACGAAACGACGTCGGGTTGCTCGCCGAGGAATACGATCCGCGCGCCCGCCGCCAGTCCGGTAATTTCCCGCAGGCGTTTTCGCATCTGTCGCTGATCAACACGGCCTTGAACCTGCGAGACCAGCACCAGACCAACCAGCGCAGTGCAGGTGCGAAATCAGCCGACCCTGGCGGTTCAGGCAATACCACCTGATGTTGCCTCACGAAAGATGCCGGGCAATACCTCCAAGTGCGCCGCAATGCATCAGATGGTAGTGTGAGCAGCATTGCGCAACGAACTCTTCGCCACGCCGCTCCCGCCGATGCAATGCGCAAAAATCGGTGGAGGGCGCATTCACGGAGGCCCGCTTGCCTGATTTTTCCATAGTCACGCTGGGACTGATCCTGCTGGTCGCCTCGTTTGTCGCGATCCTTTCCCGACGGCTCAAGCTTCCCTACAGCGTGGGCCTGGTGGTGGCAGGCATTGCCCTCGCCCATATGCCAAGCGTCGCCGCACCGCGACTGACGCGGGACCTGATCTTCAACGTCTTCCTGCCCCCGCTCGTGTTCGAGGCGGCCTTGAACCTCAAATGGCAGTCGTTTCGCGAAAATTTACCGCTGACGATCGGCCTTGCCTTTCCTGGCGTGGTGATCGCAGCGATGGTCGTCACGGCCGGAATGCATTTTTTCATCGGCTGGAGTTGGATCGGTGCTGCCCTGTTCGGCGTGTTGATTGCGGCCACCGATCCCGTATCGGTCATTGCCGCTTTCCGGGAAATGAAGGTCCCGCCACGCCTGAGTATGGTCGTTGAGTCTGAAAGCCTGCTCAACGACGGTGCTGCAGCCGTGGGGTTCGCCCTTATCGTTGCGATCGCCGCCGGGGCGGATATGGGACCCGTCGAAATCGCCGGTTCGCTTATTTGGACCATCCTAGGCGGCGTCGGCTCCGGCCTTTTGGTCGCCGGCGTGCTCCTCGTCGTGGCCGGGCGCACGGAGGATCACCTGGTCGAGATTACCCTTACCACGATAGCCGCATACGGGTCCTTCCAACTGGCCGAGCACTTCCAGATGTCGGGCGTGCTCGCGTCGCTCACGGCAGGGTTGCTGGTCGGCAACGCCGGTTGGTTGAGAGCGATTTCAGAAGGGGCGCGCGGCCATGTCCTCGCGTTCTGGGACTACGCAGCCTTTCTTGCGAACTCGGTCGTTTTCATCCTGATCGGCAGCCACGAGGCGCAGCAGCCGATCAGCCTGCTATCGGGCGCCTCCGCAATTGCCGTGCTGCTGGTGCTGCTGGGCCGGGTGGTTGCCGTCTATCCGCTGTGCGCCCTGTTCGCGCTCTCGCGGCTCAGGATCGATTTCGCGTATCAGCATGTCCTGGTGTGGGGCGGCCTGCGCGGTGCCCTAGCGCTCGCGCTGGCCTTGGCGCTGCCCAACAATGTTGCAGAGCGACGCGAGATCATCGTGGCGGCCTTTGCGGTCGTCGCCTTTTCGATTTTTGTCCAGGGCCTGACAATGCCTTGGCTGATCAGTCGCCTGGGTTTACGCAGCCCGGACGAAAGTCCCGGGTCGGGTAACTGATAACGCCGGGTTGGCCGGCGACGCCGATGCAGCCCGCAAGATCAGTCGCGGCGGGATGCCGCAACACGATCCCCCAGAATTCCAGCCAGGTGAGCAAAGCCCTTCTGGGCATAGACAAATGGATTGGCGCGGGCAGGGTCCTGCTCCGCTTCGATCACCACCCAGCCGGTATAGGATGGCAGCTGGCGAAAGACCTCGCCGAAATCCACCATGCCGTCGCCCGGCACGGTGTAGACGCCCTCCAGCACGGCTCTGAGAAAGCTCCAATCTTCGGCCACGGCCCGTTGCATAACCGGCTCACGGACATCCTTTGTGTGAACATGGCTGATGCGGTCGCGGTATTGCTGCGCCAGGGTAGCAGGATCGGCGCCGCCCCAGGTGGCGTGGCCGGTGTCGAGCAGCAGATGAACCGCGGGGCCGGTCACGGCCATGAGCGCTTCGATATCAGCGCCGTTTTGCACGATCGTGCCGATATGGTGATGATAAACCAGCCGCACGCCTTCACGCAGCGTCGCCTCCGCCAGCGTGGTGAGGCGCCGGCCAAACTCCGGCCATTGTTCGGGCTGCAGCACCGGACGCGTGGATAAAGCGGCCTGGATGTCGCCATGGATGGCGTTGCTGGTCTCGGCGAACACCAGCACATCCGAGCCCATCGCCTTCAGCAGATCCAGATGGGGGCGGAGATGTTGCATTTCGGCCTCTGCATCGCGCTCCAGCAGGGACGCGGAATACCAGCCGGAGATGCAGGCGAGGTTGAACGGCGCCAGGGCGGCCTTCAGCGCCTTCGCCTCACGCGGGAATTTGTGACCGAGCTCCATGCCCGCGAAGCCCACCTGCCGGGCTTCGGCCAGGCAGACCTCCAATGGGGTGTTGCCGCCGAGTTCGCGCATGTCGTCGTTGGACCAGCCGATCGGGTTGGCGCCGATGCGAATGTTCATGGGGTTTGCCTTTGTTGCTGCAGGCGGGCCTGATCGTAGCTTTCGCGTGCGGCCCGGATTTCCGCGCGGGAGGAGATTTCGGGCACCGCCACTTCCCACCAGTGGCCGCCGGCCTCGGTGGTGAGATCGGCATCGGTGTCGATGACGATGACGAAGGTGGCGGTGCTGGCGCGGGCCTGCGCCAACGCGGTTTCCAATGCCGCGATTCCGGTGACCTTCAGAGCCTCCGCCCCAAGGCTTCGCGCATGGGCTGCGAAGTCGATCGCTGGGAGCGTGGTGTGGCGGGTGTCGGCCAGCAGGTTGTTGAAGGGTGCCCCACCGGTGGCGCGCTGCAGGCGGTTGATGCAGCCGAAGCCGCCATTGTCGAGCACGACCAGGACAAGCTTCAGGCCGAGCATGACAGAGGTGGCGATTTCTGAGTTCATCATCAGGTAGGAGCCGTCGCCCAACAGGACGAACACCTCACGTCGGGGATCGGCCATCTTGACGCCCAGGCCACCGGCGATTTCGTAGCCCATGCAGGAATAGCCGTATTCCATGTGGTAGCCGCCGGGCGCGCCGGGCTGCCAGAGCTTGTGCAGCTCGCCGGGCAATCCACCGGCCGCGCAGACCACCACGTCCGAGGGCTGCGCCTGGCGTTGGACGGCGCCGATCACCTGGGCGTCGCTTGGCCGGTCTGTATTGGTGGGGGACGTGGCGTGGACTGCCTCGGCGTGCCAGGCCGTAACCCGATCGGCGGCGTGCTGGGTCCACGATGACGGCGCGTGCCAGCCTTGCAGCAGGGCGGCGAGGTCGGCGAGGCCGGCCTGCGCGTCGGCCACCAGGGGTTGGCTGGCGTACTTGGTGGCGTCGAATGGCTGCACGTTCAGGCCGATGAAGCGGTGGCCTTCACCCTGAAACAGGGTCCACGAGCCGGTGGTGAAATCCTGCAGGCGGGTGCCCACGGCCAGGATCACGTCCGCCTCGGCCGCCAGCGTGTTGGCAGCGGCGGTGCCGGTGACGCCGATTGCGCCAAGATTGAGCGGATGGCGGGCGGGCAGGCTGGATTTGCCGGCCTGGGTTTCGCCCACGGGAAGGCCGTGTGCCGTGCAGAATTCCAGAAGATCCTGCTCGGCGCCGCTGTAGAGCACGCCTCCGCCAGCGATGACCATGGGCTTGCGCGCGGCCCGCAGCATGTTGGCCACTGCCTGTAATTCCGCCTGATCCGGCCGCGGACGTCGTGGGGTCCAGACGCGGGGCGTGAACATGGAGTTCGGAAAATCATAGGCCTCGGTCTGCACGTCCTGGCAGAAGGCCAGGGTGACGGGGCCGCATTCGGCCGGGTCGGTCAGCACCGCCATGGCGCGGGCGAAGGCGGGGATGAGCTGCTCCGGGCGTGTGAGGCGGTCGAAGTAGCGTGACACCGGTCGCAGGCAGTCATTGGCGCTGACCGTGCCGTCCTGGAAATCCTCGATCTGTTGCAGAACGGGATCGGGGGTGCGGCTGGCAAACACGTCGCCGGGCACGAGGAGGACGGGGAGGCGGTTGACGTGTGCCACCGCGGCTGCCGTCACCAGATTGGTGGCGCCCGGGCCGATGGACGTGGTGCACGCCATCATGCGGCGGCGGCGTGAGGCTTTGGCGAACGCGATGGCGGCGTGCGCCATGGCCTGCTCGTTGTGGGCGCGCCAGGTGGGCAGCTCGTCACCGGCCGCATACAATGCCTCGCCCAGGCCGGCCACGTTGCCGTGGCCGAAGATAGCCCACATGCCGGCGAAGATCGGCAGTGTCTGGCCGTCGATCACGGTCATCTGTGCCGCCATGGCGCGAATGAGCGCCTGCGCTGCGGTCAGTCGGATCGTCGACATGCGTATCCTCCGGAGGATCGCTCGTGGTCCGGCGGTCCTGGTGCAGCTTGACACGATCCGGGTTGGTGCAAACAGTAGGCTTCATAAAAAAGCAACAATGCCGGATGGCTTCGGCGGATAGGGACGCAACGATGCAGGATTCAGGGCAAGTGAATTTCGCCGTGCTCGGCTGCGGGCGGATCGGCCGGATGCATGCGGCGGGGCTTGCGATGCATCCGCGCGTGAAGTTGGTATCGGTGTTCGATGTGTCCGATGCGGCGGCACGCGAGACGGCAACGCGGCTTGGTGTCGCCCGTGCCGAAAGCGTGGCGACGGTGCTGGCCGATCCCGCCGTGCAGGCGGTGTTGATCGCCACGCCCACCAACACGCATGTCGATCTCATCATCGCGGCCGCGCGCGCCGGCAAGGCGATTTTGTGCGAGAAGCCGATCGATATCGACATGGCCAGGGTGCGGCACTGCGAGGCCGCGATCGCGGGTCTTCCTGTCACCATCATGATCGGCTTCAACCGGCGCTTCGATCCGTCGTTTCATGCGCTGCGGGAGCGGGTGAAGCAGGGCGAGATCGGGACGGTGGAGCAGGTGATCATCAGCAGCCGCGATCCGGATCTGCCGAACATGGGGTTTCTGGCAGCATCCGGCGGGATGTTCCGCGACATGACCATCCATGACTTCGACATGGCGCGCTACATCGTGGGCGATATCGCCGAGGTGCATGCGTTCGGCGCCGTGCTGGTCGATCCCGCCATCGGCGCCGCCGGGGATATCGACAGCGCCATGATTACCTTGCGCGCACGCTCCGGCGCGCTGGTGCACATCAACAACACGCGTCGCTGCGTCTATGGCTACGACCAGCGACTGGAGGTTTTCGGTTCGACCGGCTTGCTGCTGGCCGGCAATCGGACGGCCACGACGGTGCAGTCGTTCAATGGGCGGCACACCGGTGGGGCGGACGTTCTGCTGCACAGCTTTATCGAGCGCTATACCGATGCCTATGCGGCGGAGGTCGACCATTTCGTGGAATGCCTGCACGCCGGCACGGCGCCGCTGACCAATTTCTCCGATGGGGTGGAAGCCCTGCGCGTGGCGGAGGCGGCGCTTGAGAGCATGCAGACTGGCCGCAGCGTGCGTTTGGACTGATATCGAACGGGAAAACGCCAATGAACATCAATAAGAACGGGTCGCGCCTGCGCTCGCTCCTGGGCCTCGGGACCATGCTGGCGACGCTCGCGTTTGGGGGCCAGCAGGCCCAGGCCGCCGGCACCGTCGTTGTCTATTGTGGCGTGAACGAAGCCTGGTGCCGGGCGGCGGCGAAGGCGTTCGAAGACAAGACCGGCGTGCACGTGGATATGACGCGGCAGAGTGCCGGTGAGATCTATGCCCGCCTGCGGGCCGAGAAGGACAATCCTCGCGGCGATATCTGGTATGGTGGCACCGGCGACCCGCATCTGCAGGCGGCGGACGACAAGGTGACGGACCCCTACCAGTCCCCGGCGCTGGGCCAGTTGCGTGACTGGGCGCAGAACCAGGCCAAGCGGTCGGACTACCGCACGGTGGGGCTTTACCTCGGCGCGCTCGGCTTCGGCTACAACGCCAAGGAATTGACCGAGCACAAGCTGGCAGCGCCGGCCTGTTGGGCGGATCTGTTGCAGCCCGGCCTGAAGGGGGAGGTGCA